>NZ_JBPQTL010000023.1:0-67946 GCF_051386295.1 Micromonospora sp. URMC 105
CAGGCGGGGACTTCGGTGCGGGTCGGCGGGGCGGTGCGGGAGGCGGCGTGCAGGCGGAGCACGCCCGCCCCGACCGCGCCCGCCCCGCCGATGAGGACCGCCAGGAGCAGCAGCCGCGCGTACTGACCCGCCCAGGGGACGGGAGCGACCGCGCGGGAGAGCATGCCGAGGTTGGCGACGCCGGCGAAGAGCGCCAGGCAGGCGCCGGAGAGCGCCAGCGCGAAGTCGGCCGCGGCGGGGCGGCGGGCCAGCGCGTAGCCGCCCGCGGCGAGCGCGCCGAGCCCGGTGAGCAGCGGCCAGATCTGCCCGCTGAGCAGTCCGGCCAGCACCCCGCCGACGCCCTGCGCGCCGGCGTCCAGCTCCCGCCCGACGACCAGGATCACCGCCGCCGCCCCGCCGAGCGCGAGCAGCGCGCCGACCGCACGCAGCGCGCGCTCCCCGGCCGTCGAGCCGGCCGGCAGCAGCCCGGCCGCCGAGACGGCCAGGAAGCCGAGGGTGGCGGCCACCCACCAGGGGTACGGGTCCGGTGGCGGCACCCAGTTGAGGGTGCCCCGGATCTCGAGCTGCTCCGCGCCGTCGCGGACCGGCACCGTCCAGTCGCGTACCCGGTGGGTGCGGGTCGGGTCGGCGACGGCCTGGGCCGGCGGCCCGGCCTCCCGCCACTGGGCCCGCTGGTCGTGCCAGCGCACCCGCGGCTCGTCGGCGATCCGTCGCCACTGCGGCGGCGCGGCCGGGTCCGCCTCGGGCGGCAGCGTGGTGTCGCCGGCCAGGGTCTGGTTCAGGTACGTGGCGGGGGAGCGGCTGTTCTCGTACGCGCCGTCCGGCCCCACCCGCAGGTACGGCTCACCGGAGTAGCCGGTCACCTCGACGTCCCGGCCGGTGCGGTTGACCAGTTCCAGCCGCGCGCCCGCCTCGACGGCCCGTACCGTCAGCCCCGGCCGGGCCGGGGTGAGGCCGGTCGCCTCGGTGCGGTAGTCGGTGCCGTCGGGGGCGTCCGCGCCGTGCGCGGCGGCCGGCGTGGCGAGCGCGAGCAGGGTGAGCAGCGCGGCGGTGGCGACCAGGCCGGCCCGCCGGAGCAGGACGGCGGTCACTTGCCGGCCGCCTCCACCGCGGCGGTGATCCCGGCCGGGGTGGGGTCGGCGACGTCCTTGCCGTCGACCTTGATGGTCGGCGTGCCGGTGATGCCGGCCCGGCTGGCGTCCTCGGTCACCTTGTCGGTCCACGGCCGGTACGTGCCCTCGCGCACGCAGGAGCCGAAGTCGTCCCGGTCCAGGCCGACGCCCGCGCCGATGTCGGTCAGCTCGTCGTTGCTCAGCCCGGGGCCGCCCTCGGCCGGCTGCCGCGCGAAGAGCGCGTCGGTGAACTCCTTGAACTTGCCGCCCCGGGCGGCGCAGCCGGAGGCGGCCGACGAGCGGGTGGAGTACTCGGTGGTGGAGTAGCGGTCGAGGTAGGCCACCGGGTGGAAGATCACCCGGGCCTTGCCGTCGGCGACCAGCTTGTCGATCGTCGCCCCGCTGACCTGCTGGAACCGCTTGCAGGCCGGGCAGAGGTAGTCCTCGTAGAGGTCGATGGTGACCGGGCCGCCGCCGATGACGATGCCGTTGCCGGCGTCGTTGGCCCCGGGCGGCGCGGTGAAGGTGTCCGACTTCTGACCGGACCAGAGGCTCCAGCCGATCAGACCGGCGATCACCAGCACGACGACCGCGCCGACGGAGGTCCAGAGCGTGCGCCGGCGCCGGCGCTCCCGGGCCAGTTGTTCGCGTACCACCCGGGCGGCGTCGCGCTGCCCCTTGCGACTACTCATCGTCGTCCTCCACGGCCGGTTCGCCCGCCAGCCAGCCGTCCACCGAGACGGGGGTGCGGGGCCAGATCAGCAGGAATCCGGCCAGCGCCAGGAATCCCAGGTCCCGGAGGATCTCCGGGAGGTAGCTCGGGGCCTGCCCGGCGGCGAGCTGGCCGCCGCTGCCGAAGCAGCCGCAGTCGATGGCCAGGCCGCGGCTCCAGGCCGAGACGATGCCGGTGACGAAGACCACCAGCAGCGCGGCGGAGACCCCGGCGGAGAGCCGGGTGGCCAGGCCGAGCAGCAGGATCACCCCGAGCGCCAGCTCCACGAAGGGCAGCGCCGCGCCGACGACCGTGGCCACGTCGTACGGCATCACCTGGTAGGCGTTGACGGCCCGCCCGGAGGCGGCCAGGTCACCGACCTTGGCGGCCCCGGCGACGAGCCAGACGGTGGCCAGGCCGAGGCGGGCGGCGAGGCCGATCCAGGGGCGGACGGCGGGCCAGCGGCCGGCCCGGATGCGTGCTGCGGTCACGGTCATTGGTCGTCGCGTCCGGCCGGTTAGTTCCACCGGTCAGCCGGCCAGCGCGTCGCCGACCGCGTCGACCAGGTCCTGCCGGGCCCGCGCCACCCGGGAGCGGATGGTGCCCACCGGGACCCCGGCGACGGCGGCGGCCTCGGCGTACGACAGGCCGAGCAGCTGGGTCAGCACGAACGCCTCGCGGCGCTCGGCCGGCAGCCGGCGGACCAGGTCGGTGGCGCCGAGGTGCCCGGCCGGGTCCGGGTACGGGCGGCCGGTGTGCGCGTCGGCGACGAGCCGCTCGTCGAGCCGGCGCCGCCGGATCACGGTGCGCAGGTGGTCGGCGCAGGCCCGGCGGGCGATGCCGAGCAGCCAGGTACGCGCGCTGGCCCGCCCCTCGAAGCCGGCCAGCGCCCGGAACGCCCGCAGGTAGGTCTCCTGGGTGAGGTCGTCGGCGCTGTCCGGGTCGACCAGCGCGGCGGTGAACCGCCACACCTCGGCCTGGGTGGCCCGGACGAAGGCGGCCTGGGCGCGGGGATCACCGTCGCGGGCGGTCAGCGCCCAGTGCGTCGCCGTGTCGCCCGCAGCGCCGGGGGCCGCGTCGGAGCGGCCGGCGGCGGTGTCGCGCGGGGCGGGGATCACGTCACCCGAGGTTACGCCGCGTACCCCGGGGGAGCAGGGCCCTTCGGCCCTTTCTATGGCCCGGCCCACGTCGGGAACTTTCCCGGCCCGCCACCCGACTACCTGCTCATGAACTGCGACGACGTACGCGTGGCGCTGTCGGCGCGGCTGGACGGGGAGGACCCGCAGGCGCCGGCCGCGGCACTGGACGCGCACACCGCGACCTGCCCCGGCTGCCGTTCCTGGCTGGCCCGCGCCGAGCAGGTGACCCGGCTCACCCGGGTCCGCTCGGTGCAGGTGCCGGACCTGACCGCCCGGGTGCTGGCCGCGGTCGCCGCCGACCCGGTGCTGGCCGGTCGTTCGCCGGCTGCGGTCCGGGCAGCCCGTCGTCAGGTGCTGCGGGTGGCCGTGGCGGTGGCTGCGGTGGCCCAGCTCGCCATCGCGCTGCCGGTCCTGCTGGCCGGGCTGGGCGTGGCCGCCGACCCGCACACCGGCCGGGAGATGGCCTCCTTCGACGTGGCGCTCGCGGTGGGCTTCGCGCTGGCCGCCTGGCGGCCGGAGCGGGCCCGCGCCTTCCTGCCGGTGGCGCTGGTGCTGGCGCTCTGCCTGGCCGCGACGAGCGCGGTCGACATCGCCAACTCGACTACCGCGCTGGTGCACGAGGTCGGCCACCTGGCCGCCGTGGTCCAGGCGGGGCTGCTCTGGGCGCTCGGCCGGGTCAGCGGCGAGGCCGACCGGCCCTGGTCGCGCGCGATCGCGGCGGGGCGCGGGTGAGGCCGACAGTCCGCGCCGGCCGGCCGCCGGGTCCGCTCGCCGGGCGGACCGCGGTGCGGGGCGGGGTCGCCGCAGCGGCGCCGGGTCCGCTCGCCAACCCGGTCCCGGTGCGGGGCCGGGTCGCCGCAGGGGCGCCGGGTCGGCGAGCATGGCCGGCATGAACGTCGTCGATCGTCGCTGGGTCGTCCGGCTGGGTACCGCCGCCGGCCTGCTGGTCACCCTCGTCGCGCTGCTGCTCGCCCCGGCCGGCCCGGCCAGCGCCCACGCCGTGCTGGTCAGCAGCAGCCCGGTCGCCTCGGCGGTGGTGCCGAGCGCCCCGGCCGAGGTGGTGCTGACCTTCAGCGAGTCCGTGCGCAAGGTGACCGGCAAGATCCGGGTGATCGCCCCGGACGGCTCGCGGGCCGACCGGGGTGAGCCCACCTTCGAGGGCCCGGTGGTGACCGTGCCGGTGGACTCCTCCGGGCCGCGCGGCACCTACCTGGTCAGCTTCCGGGTGATCTCCGCCGACAGCCACCCGGTCTCCGGCGCGTTCACCTACTCGGTCGGCGCCCCCTCGGCGCCACCCACCGACTCCGGGGCGGAGAGCCGGGCGAACCCGGTGGTGGAGAACGCGGTCAAGGTGGCGAAGTACCTGGGCTACGTGGGTCTGCTGCTGGTGGCGGGCCCGGCCCTGGTGCTCGCCGCGCTCTGGCCGCACCGGCTGTCCCGGCGCGGCCCGGCCCGGCTGGCCTGGGCGGGGGTGGGGCTGCTCGCCCTGGCCACCCTGGCCGAGCTGTGGCTGCAGGTGCCGTACACCGCCGGGGGTGGGCTGACCGACGTCACCGGGGACGGCTTCACCGAGGTGCTGGGCAGTTCGTACGGCACAGCACACCTGGTCCGGCTGGGCCTGCTCGCGGCGGCGGCGTTCCTGCTGCGCCCGCTGACGCGGGGCCCGGTCGGCCGTACCGACGCGCTCATCCTGGCGGTGCTGGGCGGGGCGGCGCTGTTCACCTGGCCGCTGGCCGGGCACCCGGCGGCCTCCCCGGCACCGGCCGTGTCGGTCGTCGTCGACGCGGTGCACCTGGGCAGCATGGCGGTCTGGCTGGGCGGTCTGGTGATGCTCGCGGTCTTCCTGCTGCGCCGCGCCGACGAGCGGGAACTGGGGGCGATCCTGCCGATCTGGTCCCGCTGGGCGGCGCTGGCGGTGGCGGCGCTGCTGCTCGCCGGCATCGTGCAGGGGCTGATCGAGGTGGGCGGCGTACGGCCCCTCGTCGACACCACGTACGGCCGGCTGCTGCTGGCCAAGGTGGGACTCTTCGCACTGGTGATGGCGGTGGCCGCGTACTCCCGGTTGCTGGTGCGGCGGCGCAGCGCCGCGCAGCGTCCGGTGCCGGTACGGCGCGCCATCTGGGCCGAGCTGGCGATCACCGCGGTGGTGCTGGGGGTGACGACCAGCCTGGTGCAGACCACCCCGGCCCGGGTCGCCGCCGGTGAGGCGGCCGGTACCTCCACCGGCTTCTTCTCCACCACGCTGACCAGCCCGATCTACTCGCTGCAGCTGGAGCTGGACCCGGCCGAGCGGGGCAACAACTCGATGCACCTGTACGCGTACACCAAGGACAACCGGCCGCAGCCGGTGGCCGAGTGGAAGGTGACCGCCGCGCTGCCGTCGGCGGGCATCGAGCCGATCGAGGTCCCGCTGCTGCCGCTGACCGACAACCACGCGACCGGGGAGATCAGCTTCCCGGCGGCGGGCGAGTGGCAGCTACGCGTCACCGTCCGCATCTCCGACATCGACCAGGCCACGGTGACCGCCACCGTGCCGATCAGGTAACGAGAAAGGCTCTCCTACAGATGATCCGTCTCCGGCGTCCCGCAACCGCCGCCGCTCTCGCACTCGCCGCCGTCACCACGGCCGTGCTCGGCTTCGCCGGGCCCGCCTCGGCGCACGTCACCGTCAACCCGAAGGAGGCGACCCAGGGCTCCTACGGCCGCTTCGCCTTCCGGGTGCCGAACGAGAGCGACACCGCGTCCACCACCAAGGTCGAGGTGGTGCTGCCGGAGAACGCGCCGGTCGGCTCGGTCTCCACCATGCCCGTGCCCGGCTGGACGGTGGCGGTGGAGAAGCGCAAGGTGGACCCGCCGATCGAGGTGCACGGCAGCCAGCTCACCGAGGCGGTGTCGAAGCTCACCTGGACGGCCACCGGCGACGCGGCGGTCAAGCCCGGCCAGTTCCAGGAGTTCCCGGTGTCGATGGGGCCGCTGCCGCAGGTCGACCGGATGGTCTTCAAGAGCCTGCAGACCTACTCGGACGGCAACGTCGTGCGCTGGATCGAGGAGCCGACGCCGGGTGGCGAGGAGCCGGAGCACCCCGCGCCGGTGCTCACCCTGACGGCGGCCTCGGCGGCCTCCGCCTCGCCCGCTGCGCAGGCGGCGCCGGCCGGGCAGGCCGAGGCGGACGACGACGAGGACTCCGACGGGGCGGCGACCGGGCTGGCCGTCGCCGGTCTGGTGGCCGGGCTCGCCGGGCTGCTTCTCGGTGGACTGGCCTTCGCCCGTACCCGGCGGGAGCCGGCGCCGAAGTCCTGACCCGCTCCCGCCTCTCCCGGCCCGTCGGCGTCCGTCCGGCGGGCCGGCGGCTGTCCGTCCCGGCCGATATGCGCAGATCAAGGCGGTGCCGTCGGTAAGGTCGGCCGGGTACCCGGTCACCGAAGGAGACGGAACGAATGCGGTTCGTGCGGGCGCTCGTCGGAATGCTGCTGTTGGTCGTCGGGATCCCGGCCCTGCTGGCGGGTGGTGGGCTCTGCCTGGTCGCCCGGCATGCGAGCACCGACGGCAGCTTCGGCGCCCGGTTCGAGCCGGTGCGGACTGCGGGCCGGGCGGTCGTGGTCACGGACGTCGACGCGCTGCTGCGCGCCGAGGCCCCGTTCACCCGGCTCGGGCAGGCGCGGCTGCGGCTGACCGCCCGGACCCCGGACGGGCCGGCCTTCGTCGGCCTGGCGCCCGCCGACGAGGTGAGCCGGTGGCTCGCCGGAGTCCCGCACGCCACGGTGCAGCGGATGTCGCTGGCCCGTGGGCCGCTGCCGGTCCGGTCGGCCGACGCCGGCGCCGCGCCCACCGCCGGGCCCGCCGGCGCGGTCCCGGCCGTCCCGCTCGACGCCCCTTTCTGGGTACGCCAGGGGATCGGCGCCGTGGAGTGGAGCCCCGGGCAGCTCGCCGGGCGCCGGCTGAGCTTGGTGGTGATGCGCCCCGACGGCGGCGCCGACCTCGCCCTCGACCTGCGGGCCGAGGTGCGCTCGGACTGGTTCCGCCCGGTGGCCTGGGGTTCACTGACCGGTGGCCTGCTGCTGATCGTGCTGGCGGTGCTGGTGCTGCTGCGCCCGGTACGCCCGCGCGAGGTGGTCTTCGTGGTCGAGCCGGACCAGGTCCCGGTGCTCGCCGGCCGGCTCGGGGTCAGCTCGCTGAGCGGGCTCGGCGCCGCGCCGGAGCCGGAGCGGCAACTGGTGTCGGTCGGGGCGCCCGAGCGGTCCCGGGCCGCCATCGGCGCGGTGCCGGCCCGACGCCCGGCCACCCTCGCCGACCTGCCGCCCTGGCCGCCGGAGCGTCCGGAGGAGACGGCCGATCCGGTACCCGGTGGCTCCCGGTCGGCCGGCACGGACTGACCCGGGATTGCAGGCGGCCCTCCGCGCTGCCGACGCGGAGGGCCGTCCTCACCGGGGGATCGGTGCTACCCGACAGACGTCCGAGGTAGATGTGGTCAGATTAGCGGCGAAAGTAACCCAACGGAACATCTGTCCATTTGGTGCAACTCATTCCGCCGCCGGCGCGGTCCGGGGTCGTACCGGGAGGGTCACCAGCAACAGCAGGGCCAGCAGCACGTACGTGTTGCGCACCACGAACTCCGCCGGGTTGTCGGTACGCGCCGGGGCCACCCCCCAGTCGTAGAAGGACACCACCCCGTAGATGATCACCAACCCGGTGCCGACCGCGAACCCCAGCAGCCGGCGGCGGCGCCGGACCCCGGCCACCGTGTCCCGGTCGGCGCGCAGCGCCGCGTCCACCAGCACCACCACCGCCGGGATGAACCAGTAGATGTGGTGGGTCCAGGTGATCGGGCTGGCCAGGCCACCGACCAGCCCGGCGAGGGCCAGCCCGGCGAGTTCGTCACCGGCCCGGACGGCGCGGGCCGCCCGCCACAGGCCGTACCCGGCGACGACCGCGACCAGGGCGAGCCAGAGCAGCTGGTTCGGCCTGGCCGGCGCGTCGATCCGGCTGAGCAGCCCGAACAGCGACTGGTTGCCGGTGTAGTCGGTGCGCCCGACCCGGTCGGTCGCCCACAGCTCGTGGGTCCAGAAGCGCCAGGAGTCCCGGGGGGCGAAGGCGGCGGCCAGCAGCGTCGCGGCCGCCGCGGTGACGCCGGCCACCACCGCCGCCCGCCACCGCCGGGTCACCAGCAGGTAGGCGATGAAGATGCCCGGGAAGAGCTTGAGCGCCGTCGCCAGCCCCACGCCCACCCCGGCCCAGCGCCGCCCGCCGGGTACGGCGAAGAGCAGGTCCGCCAGGATCAGCACCACCAGCAGCATGTTGATCTGGCCGAAGGTGATCGTCTCCCGGGTGCTCTCCACGGCGAAGACCAGCAGCACCGCCACGGTGAGGGCGAACGTCCGGTGCAGTTGGTGCCGTTCGACGACCGGGCGGACCAGCCAGCGGGTGGTCACGATCACGCCGATCCCGGTCAGCACGGTGAAGACGGTGATGGTGACGCCCAGCGGGAGCACCGCGAACGGCCGCAGCAGCAGCGCGCTGAACGGCGGATAGGTGAAGTAGAGCTCGCCCTGGACCCGGTCCGGCTGGACGTAGTCGTAGAGCGGGCGCCCGGAGGACCACCAGTCCATCGCCCGCATGTAGATCTTCAGGTCGAAGAAGTCGTGCACCATGCCGGGCAGGTAGAGCGCCGGCAGCACGGCCGCCAGCGCCAGCACCGTGACGACCCGACGGGCCGATCGGCCCCCCTGGTCGTCGGAGGCGACGGTGGGTGGCGCGGCGGGTTCTGCTGGCACGGGGAAACCCTAGCGGTCCGTCCCGTCGGCGGTGCCGAGGCGCGACACCGGGGCTGCGGCTAGTCTGTCCCGGTGGCTGACCTTCTCGTCTGGATCGACTGTGAGATGACCGGGCTGGATCTTGGCAGCGACGCGCTGATCGAGGTCGCCGCGCTCGTCACCGATCCTGACCTCAACGTGCTGGGCGAGGGGGTTGACGTGGTCATCCACGCCGACGAGGCGGCGCTGGAGGCCATGCCGGAGATCGTGCGCACCATGCACGGCAAGTCCGGGCTCACCGAGGAGGTACGGCGCTCCACGGTGACCCTGGCCGAGGCCGAGGACCTGGTGATGGAGTACGTCACCAGCCACGTCAAGGACCCGCGGACCGCCCCGCTCTGCGGCAACTCGATCGCGACCGACCGGGGCTTCATCGCCCGGGACATGCCCCGCCTCGACGCCCACCTGCACTACCGCATGATCGACGTCTCCTCGATCAAGGAGCTGGCCCGGCGCTGGTACCCGCGGGTGTACTTCGGGCAGCCGCAGAAGGGCCTCGCCCACCGGGCGCTGGCCGACATCCGGGAGAGCATCCGCGAGCTGGAGTACTACCGCCGGACCATCTTCGTACCCCTGCCGGGGCCGGACGTGGAGACGGCCAAGGGGATCGCCGCGCAGCTGTAGACCCGGGCGGCCGGGGGGTGCGCAACCCGCTGGACGCGGCCCGCGGGGGTGTGGCTATTATTAGTCCGCACCCGCCCGGGCGACCGGCGCGGAAGGCATGGTGGCTGTAGCTCAGTTGGCAGAGCACCGGGTTGTGGTCCCGGTTGTCGTGGGTTCAATTCCCATCAGTCACCCCAGACACGAAGGCCCCCTCCTCGCGGAGGGGGCCTTCGTCGTTGCCGGGTCGATCAGGGGGTGGGGTCGACGCTGGGGGTCTCGTCCGGGGTGGCCTCGGCGCTCGGCGTGGCCTCCGGCTCCTCGTACGGCAGGGCGCTGCCCTTGACGTACTCGTCCCAGCTCATGTTCCAGTCGGTCCAGCCGTTGCCGTTCTGCAGCCTGCGCTCGGTGCCCTTGACCGTGATCGGGTCACCGACGCGGGTGTTGGCGAAGAGCCACGCGCCGTTGGCCATGGAGACGTTCACGCAGCCGTGCGAGACGTTGACGCTGCCCTGCTGCCCCTCCGACCAGGGCGCGGCGTGGATGAACTCGCCGCCCCAGGTGAGCCGCTGGGCGTAGTCAATCTTCGTCCGGTACCCCTCCTCGGGGCCCAGCTCCTCCATGGTGTCGAAGACGGTCTTGCGCAGCTTCTCGATCACCACCATGGTCCCGCTGGACGAGGGGGTCTTCTTCTTGCCCAGGCTCACCGGGATCGTCTTGACGACCTTGCCGTCCCGGGTGACCGTCATCCGCTTGGTCCTGTTGTCCACCTGCATCACCACCGACGGGCCGATCTTGATGTCGACGGTCAGGTCGGAGCGGCCGTACCAGCCGTCGCCCATCGGCAGGCCGCCGGCCTGCACGCGGTACGAGATGGTGGTGCCGGACTTCCAGAACTCCTTGGGGCGGTAGCGGACCTCGGTGGGGCTGGCCCAGTGCCAGATGCCCTCCTGCGCCGGGGTGGCGGTGACCGTCATCCGGCGCTGCACGTCGTCGCGGTAGTCCTCCGGCACCGCCCGGCCGAACCGGACGATCAGCGGCATGCCCACCCCGACCACCTGGTCGTCGCCGAGGAAGCTGGTGATCCGTACCTGCTTGTCGGGCTTGGGCATCACGGTGAAGGCGCTGGTCGCGGTCGCCGGCTTGCCGTCGTCACCGGTCGCGGTGACCGTGGCGGTGTACTTCTCGCCGTACTCCAGCGCGCCCGCGGGTACCCAGCTCTTGCCGTCGGCGGCGAGCTTGCCCTCGACGGCCTTGCCGCTGGCGTCCTTGAGCTCGACGGTGGTCTCCTCGGCGTCCTTCGTGGTGAAGGTGATGCCGGTGGAGGCCGGGACGTCGCTCGCGTCGGCCTGGGGCTCGGTGATGGTGGCCGCGGCCTTCGGGGCGCTCTCGCCGCCGTTGCCCTGCCAGCTCGACGGCTTGTCGTCGCCGGAGTCCGTGCAGGCGGCGGTGAACGCCAGCGTCGCGGCGAGGAGCCCCGCCGCCAGTACGCGGCGCCGCCCGGCACGCCGGGTCAGCCGGTGGTGGGTAGCTCGCATGATTGCCTCACAGTCCTGGTCCCCGATGCCCCATCCTCTACCACTGACGCAGGACAGCGCCGGTCGGTTGCCGGTCGTGAACAGGAACACCCCGATCGGGGCATGCGAAAACCGGTAAAATGTGCGGCTTTCACGAGTGCTGCTCAGTTACTGGCGGCGCCGCCGCCTGCCGGCGCCGGCCGCGCTTCTGCGCCGGTCGGGCCGGCGTGACCGCCGGCCCGACCAACCGTTGCTACAGCAGCGGGCCGGAGCCGCCGTCCGGCACCGGCAGGGCACTGCCCTTGACGAACTCCGACCAGCTCAGGCTCCAGGCCGTCCAGCCGTTGCCGGGCGCGATGCGGCGTTCGGTGCCCTTGATGGTCACCGGGTCGCCGATCTTCGTCTGCTCGAAGAGCCACCGGCCCATCGCCATCGAGACGTTGACGCAGCCGTGCGAGACGTTCCGCCGCCCCTGCACCCCCTCCGACCAGGGAGCCGCGTGGATGTACTCGCCACCCCAGGTCAGCCGCTGGGCGAAGTCGATCTCGGTGCGGTACTGGTTGTCCGGATCGGGCTCGTCCATGGTGTCGAAGACGGTCTTCTCCTTCTTCTCCATCACCACCAGGGTGCCGCTGGAGGAAGGGGTGCTCTTCTTGCCCAGGCTGACCGGCAGGGTGCGGACCACCTGGCCGTCCTGGAGCACCGTCATCTTCTTGGTGGCGTTGTCGACCTTCATCTCGAAGGAGCGGCCGATCTTGGCGGTCGCCGTGCGGTCGACGTTGCCGTAGCGGCCGTTGCTCAGCGGCACGCCCGCCAGTGCGATCCGCACGTCGAGCGTGGTGCCCGGCTTCCAGTACTCCGGGGCCCGGTAGTAGGCCTGGGTGCCGTTGTAGACCCAGTGCCAGGCGCCCGGCTGCGGCGGGTCGGTCTTGACGAACATCCGCTTCTGCACCGCCGCCCGGTCCTTCTTCGGGATGCCCGGGTGGAACTCGACCACCACCGGCATGGCGACGCCGTACGTCCGGTCGTCGAAGAGGTAGAGGCCGGAGCTGATCATCGACTTCGGCTTGGCCATGGTGGTGAAGGTGCTGGTGCCCTGCCGGGTCTCCCCGCCGGCGCCGGTGCCGGTCACCGTGGCCGTGTACTCGGTGCCGTACTTCAGCGGGGCCGACGGCACCCAGGCGGAACCGTCCACCCGCATCTTGCCCGAGACCTGCTTGCCGTCGGCGGCGGCGAGGGTGACCGAGGACACCGTGCCGCCGCCCGGCAGCTTGGCGCTGATCTCGGTGCTGACCGGCTTGTTCTTCGCCCCGTCGGCCGGGGTCACCGTCAGGCTCTGGGCCGGTGCCGGGCTCTCGCCCTCCTGCGGCGCCGTGGGCGCCTCCGTACCCGAGGCCGTGCCGCCGACGAACTCGGCGCCCTTCTTCCGGTCGTCCCCGCACCCGGTCAGTGCCAACGACGCCACCAGGGCCAGGGCACCCACCATCGCCCCGGCCCGCGTGAACCTGCCCATTCCCACCTCAGTTCTCGCGTGCCTGGCGACATGGTGCCGTATCGACGCCGCGGTCCTGGTCCCGCCGAGCGGCCGGCGGAGGGATTTCGGGGCTTTTGCCCGTTAAGCTCGGCCGAACAGGGGAGCCGGGTATCGGATTGGAACCCGGCTCAGGGACCTGCTAATGTTCTCTCCGTTGCCAACGAGCGCCGCTAGCTCAACTGGCAGAGCAGCGGACTCTTAATCCGCGGGTTCGGGGTTCGAGTCCCTGGCGGCGCACAGGTATCAAGGCTCCGGCCTGGTGGTTTGCCACCGGCCGGAGCTTTTTGCTGTTCCTGGCGCCGGCCGGATGCCGCAGCGCGTGGCGGTGCTCGAAGGCTGTACGCCGCACCGGTCGCGGACATCCGCCGTCACCGCCCGTAGCGAGGGCGGCGAGCGTAGCGTGAACGAGGGGCAGACGCCCCGCCGGGCCACAGCACGGTGCGAGCGACAGCCGCACCCGGAGCATGAGGGCTGAGGCGGCCCGTCGCTCGATCTTCAGGAGTGGTCGCATGCGCAGAAGCAGGCAGCAGAGCCGCGCCGTTCGACAACTGTTCTGGATGGCGCTGGCCGTACTGACGCTGACATCCGCGGTGGGAATGGGACCCGCATCCGCACATCCCGCTCAGGCGGCAGGGCGGCAGGAAAAGCCCACGGTCGTGCTGGTGCACGGAGCCTTCGCCGACTCGTCCAGCTGGAATCCGGTCATCGACCAACTGAGGGATGACGGCTACCGGGTGGTCGCGGTCGCGAACCCCCTGCGGGGGGTGAAGAGCGACGCGGACTACACCGCCAGCGTGCTCAAGACGATCCAAGGTCCGATCGTGCTGGTCGGGCACTCCTACGGCGGCATGGTCATCAGTGCTGCCGCCAACGGCAACAACAACGTCAAGGCGCTGGTCTACGTAGCGGGATTCGCGCCGGAGAAGGACGACAGCGCAGGGACGCTGTCAGCCAAGTTCCCGGGCAGCACGCTCGTGCAGTCCCTGGCGCCACCCGCGCCGCTGCCGGGCGGAGGCAAGGACCTCTACATCAGCCAGGACAAGTTCTGGCAGCAGTTCGCCGCCGACGTTCCCGAGGAAGAGGCCAAGATCATGGCGGTGACCCAGCGCCCGGTCACCGAGGCGGCGATCAACGACAAGCTCCAGGCGGAGCCGGCGTGGAAGTCGAAGCCGTCGTGGTTCATCTACGGCACCCTCGACAAGAACATCCCCGCGCAGACCCTCGCCTTCATGGCACAACGCGCCGGCGCCAAGGAGACCGTCTCGGTCGAGGGCGCGTCGCACGTCGTCATGATCTCCCACCCGCAGCGGGTGGCCGAGATGATCCGCGACGCCGCTCAGTCGTAGCGAGGAACCGACGGCGACTGTTGGATCGGTGTGCGACGGCAGGGCGGGCGGGACGCCGCCCTGCCGCCGCGTCTCGCCGACAGCCGGTGGTGACCCCGTTGTCGGGTGGTGACCCCGTTGTCGGCCTGGGTGGCCGGGCCGGTATGGTGCTCTCCGTTGTCAGCGAGCGCCGCTAGCTCAACTGGCAGAGCAGCGGACTCTTAATCCGCGGGTTCGGGGTTCGAGTCCCTGGCGGCGCACCAACGATCAAGGCCCTGACCTGGTGGTTCACACCGGGTCGGGGCCTTTTCCGTGTCCGGCGGTGGTGGGTGGTCGCTCGGTGGGTGCTCGGGAGCCGGTGGACCAGGGTGGCGGTGGTGGGACACGGCGCGGTGCTCCGGGACGCCGGCCGGTGAATGCTGTCGCGGGATGGTCGGGCGGCCGGGGTTGCGGCAGTCGGTGGTTCCGGATCGGCTTAGTGGGCGAATCCCGAATGGGCTCGTAGTCGGGGCCCGGCGATCTTGGCGGAACGTGGTATGCCGGTTCTGTGGGTTTCATGGTCAACTCTTCGGCTGACTCGGTGAACAGTGATCATGGAAAACGTCTCACAAATCCCGTTTTGACGGTGCGGGAGTTCCCTTGGGGGCGTCATCGCGGTGCCAGATCGCCGGGATGGTGGGCGTCGACGGGGTGGGGAATCATCGATGGGTGGCCGGTGGTTGTGAGCTATCGTGTGTGGGCTGTTCCAGTGGTTGACGACATTGGACACGTCGGTGTGGCTGCGGGAGCGGGGCCGGGCGCACCTGCGTGCTGACGGGTACGGCGTGTGGCTGCAGGACGGCCGGTGTCTGCGGTTCCTGGTGCACGTCGATCCCGGCCCGGTTGGTGAGGTGATCGCCGAACGAGAGCGGTCAACTGCCGGGCTCGGTATTGTTCTGGCTGGCTATCGGCGCACCGACCCGGTCATACCGGTCGGCGTGGTGCTGGTCATCGCTGGGGACGCGGCCCGGGAGGCAACTTGGTCGCTGATCTGGTGAGCCGGCCGTTGCGGGCGCCGATCGCGATCACCACTGTCGACCTGCTGCACTACCACCGGCCGCACGAGCAGGTGTGGAGGATCCCGGCGGCGGGCAACGCACGTCACCGGCTGATCGACCTCTCTCCTCCATCTGGAGCTATCCCGGCTGATTCGAAGGTAGTCGGGCCAAAGTAAGTGAATGCGTGGGAGCCGCCATGGGTCGGGCACCCTGAGGAGCAAGCATCGGCCCGTATAGAGTATCCGCTTCTGCCGATTTAAGCGCGTTCTCCCGGCCATTTCGCGTAGCAATAGTGGTCAGTTCACGCGGACAGGTCGGGATCTCCGCCGAGAATTTTCAGGGCCTCCGCCAAGGCCAAATCGACGACCGGCGGAAAGGACAAGGGAGTAGGCGACCCGGCTTCGTTTGCTCGAACCGTAATTTTAGGCTTCCTGATGCTGGCCCGTTGCCGCGGGAGAACGAGATATGCCGGCCACGGCATCATAGGCGGACGCAAAAGCATGTCCCAGCAATTGCGCACCATCGCTTGGTTCACAAGGGCGATTTGCTCAATGGTCAAGTTAGTCTGTGTGGCGACCAGCGGCAGAATGGGGGTGATTGTGAGCAACCGCGAGGGCGTGATCGGCACGTGCACCTCGTGTAGATCCGGGAGGAGTACCGGGCTAGAGAAGTCGAGTTCACCGGTTGCGCTGATCGTGACCACGGGAGCGTCACCTGTAACCAGCACCGGATCCGGCGAGGAGGTCAGCAGCCAGTGCATATCGAGCAGGAGGCGTTTGATCCTGTCTGCCTCCCGAACCATGGTCCGCAGCATCGACGGAGTGTCAGTCCTGCGCATGACCTCCGGGGTGCGCCTGGCAATGTCGTGATACATGGCCGGGAGGTCCCCCCTCGCCTTCACCGCGGGATCCATCTCGATGGCACGTTGAAGCACCATGCTCGCGAAGATCAGCGGGCCCACGTGGGAGTTCACCTCCTGCATAGTGCGGCGGACAGCCACAGTGCGGACCATCTGCGTCGCGACGAAAGTGGCAAGTGTGGCCCGGCCTGGGCCCGGAGGCGGAAGGACTCCGTCTCGAAGTGCGTACATGACCTCCCCGACCGGATTCTCGATCGAGTGCGAGAACCATTCCTCAAGGGAATCATCCGGTTGACCGAGTTCGCCGACATCGTAAAAATCCACTTCGACGGTTGCCTTTTTGATGGGCATGCGCTCTTCCGTGCCATTGCGATGCCGCGCCAGCAGGATGTCTTTGTCGAGCTTCTTTCTTCCGCAAAAGCCACGCAGATATAGCTTCGGCACGGTGTGATGATCGCGGCTAACCTGCTCAGACATTCCCCAATTATGGCAGACCTCTTCAAATCATGGCGGCTTGCCACCTCTGCGGGCGAACGAGTCTGCAAGCGGTGCTCCCATGCCGCACACAACGCTCGCCCGACCCTCTGCGGCGCGTCAAGATACTGTCGACCCCGTAATCGACCAGATCCTCCTGCACCCGCCGGCCGACTACGTCTGTCGGCCTGCTCGAGCTGCGGATCTCCGAAGCGTGCGGCGCTGACATCGCCGATCTTGGTGAGGAACATGGCCATCGCGTGCTGCGGTTCCGGCGAGGTCGTGCTCCTGCCGCTGCCGCCCACGTGCCTCGGTGATCCGGTGGACCCGGAGTATCCTCACCTGGTGGTCACGCCCGATGACGTACAGCAGCTCCTGGCCCTTGGTCATGAAGTTCGTTCGTTTGAGGTCAAAGGCCCGGGTGACCTAGACGACAAGGCTTACTGTGCAAGAGTTGCCCGAGCAGCGATTGCACTCGGCAACCTCCGAGATGGAGGGTTGATCTGCGTCGGTATCGATGACACACGCATGGTCGATATGCTTCCCGGCCTGAGCGCCACGCAACTTAGCGGGTGGTCCGACTTCGATAACGTCAACGACGCGCTGGCTCGCTATGCCGACCCTCCAGTCGCGTTCCATCTCTATCCGATCCGACTTGTCAACGGGATCGATGTGGTGGCGATTGAAGTTGCGGAGTTCGAGGATATTCCTCACCTGTGCCGGCGAGACTACCCAGGCATCCTGCAGAAAGGCATGACGTACGTACGTCCACGCGGCAAGCCAAGGGCGTACGAGAGTTCATCCGCAGAGCCGGCGTGGCTGGGGTCCACTTGACTGCTGGGACTGTTGAGGAAGCCGAACAGGAGCAGTTCCTAAAGGAAGCCGAGCTTGCTTGGGCCAATCCGACAACCGTAGCAGAACAAGTGCTGCGCCTGGGCCATACGGACGTTGCCATCCAGCCTGGTCCTTACACGCGCGATCGCGTATCTCCGGTCAATCTTGAAGAATATGTGTTGCAGAACGTCGTCCGACTTCGTGGCTGGCCCGTTCCCTTCGTGGATAGCGGTACCCCGATCATGAGACACGGAGCATGGATCGGTCAAGATATAGGACCGGGGGGTGTCCCGCACCTCGAAGCGTGGCGTGCGTGCACGAGCGGCCAATTCCTACATCGGCGCGCATTGGCTACCGACCTTGAGGAGAGTCAATACCTCAAGCCGTATGTTTCGAACGCCTCTGGAGCTGTTGCCGTTTGGGACATTCTTCTCTATTCGGTTGAGGTGGCCGAATTTGCCGCCCGAATTGGAACTCAGCTGGAGTGCGAAACGGTCACCATCTCTGTCGCGTTGGCCCAAATTGGCGGTAGGCAGCTGATATCTGGCAGTCCTAACCGCGAACTGAACGCCAACTACGTCGTGAACGCTCCGACGCTGGAGGCGACCGAGACCCTTGAATCGGCCCGCCTAATCGGGGATCCCCGCCGAGTTGGCATGCAGATCACGCAACAACTGCTTCGCCAGTTCGGCGCGAACATCAGTGACCAAGTCCTGAGCGATTGGCAAGATCAAGTTTTCGGCGGCCGTTGACTCGCCTTGCCAGAATGGACTCGCACACGCTATGCCGCCAACCGCGCGCATACGCGGGCGACCAACCCACCTTTGATCCGGTTCGCTCTCGTGCCGCAGATCGCGCGGCTCGCTTCGTGCTCGGTGCGGCCATCCGTGAGGCCGGTGAGATGGCGTTGTAGGTTCAGGTACGCGAGTTGGCGCCGATGCAGGGAGCGGCTGCCGATGGCGCTGCTGGTGTCGGCCCTGCCTGCCCTACGCTGACCTAATGAGGGAACGGGGCGTGAATCAAACTCCGGCGCTTGCCCTACCTGGCGGGCGCTGATGGATCGGCAGGCCGCGGTGCCGACTCACGTGCTCACAGACGAGGTCCGGGCTGACGTGGAGACGCTGTGGCGATACCACAACATGCACCACAAGCTGCGCCCTTGCGACGTAGGCATCGGGCTGGGCAGCCATGACCTCGGCGTTGCGGTGATCGCCACGCGGCTGTTTCAAGCAGGGCTGTTCCCATGGATCGTTTTCACCGGGGCGAACGCGCCGACAACGATCGAGCGGTTCCCCCGCGGCGAGGCGGTGCACTATCGCGAGTACGCGGTTGAGCACGATGTTCCGGCGGAGTCCATTCTCGTGGAGCCGCGTGCCACGAACACCGCCGAGAACCTCGAATTCTCCCGTGCGCTCCTGGCCGAACGCCAGATTCCGGTGGGGTCGGTGCTGATCATGTCGCGGCCCTACCAACAGCGCCGGGCCTACGCCACCTGCAGGCTGATGTGGCCGGAGGTCGATGTGGTGTGCGCGTCGAACCCACTCGAACTGGACGACTACGTGAGCAGCATCGGCGACCCGCGGCGGGTGGTGGACATGCTGGTGGGCGACACGCAGCGAATCGAGGTGTACGCGGAGCGCGGGTTCGCGATCTCGCAGGAGATGCCGGACGAAGTGAGGGCTGCCTTCGAGCGACTGGTGGCGGCCGGCTACACGAGCCGGCTGATCTGATCACGGCTACCAGCGCGGCCCTCCCGACGGGACGCCCATCCGGTCGCTGAGTTCGACGGCCAGTCGGGGTGGCCGGGGGCGAGTGAGGATGTCCCGGACGAGGTCCCGGGAGAGCCGGTGGTAGCGCACCTGGTCGGGGCCGATGACCTCGGCGTCCAGAAGCGCGGCGAGCGCGTCGTCGATGCGGTTCCACCGGGCAAGGGCTCGGGCGGTTTCGATGGCGTGCCGAACCTGCCGTTCCACTGGCAGGGCGCCGGTGTGGAGCGGAGAGCCGATGGCGATGGCGCGTTGCACGTCGCCGAGTTCCATCGCCACGGTCGTCTTGTGGATCGTCACGTTGGTCGGCCCGAACGCGGTCCACACGTGGTTGCCGTCGGCACCGAGCCGGGTCGCTGCGGCGTCGGCCTCGGCGATATGAGTGTCGGCAGAGGAACGGTCGTCGTCCCGGGCCGCAGCGAGGGCGCAGACGAGATGCAGGCTGCCGTAGACCGACAGCAGCTGCGGCGTGGGCTTGGCGAGCCCTGGTTCGAGGAACTGCGCCGCCGTGGCGGCGAGGCCGCGTGCCTGCGCGTATTCGCCGATGGATGCCAGCGAGTGTGCGGCAGAGCGGCTGAGTGAGCCGATGACGACGTGATCGTGGCTGGCGTTGGCGGCGGCGAGACCTCGGCTGGCGGCGGTCCAGGCGAGGTCACCTTCGCCGAGCTTGGTGAGGAACAACGCGGCGAGCTGGTGGGCGTAAGCGGTCATCGCGTGTGCGCGCTGGCCGTCGTCGCCGTCGTACGCCTCCGTGGCGCTGAGGCAGTCGTGGATGAGGTAGGGCAGCCGGCGGGCAAGCGTGCCGTATCGCGAGTGCTGGTAGGCGGTCCAAATCTCGGTGACGTCGTTCTCGATCTCGCGCAGGGCAGGTGCCTCGACAGCGGCCGGGCTGGCCAGCGTGGGCGCGAGGTGCCGGTAGTCGTGGAGCGCTGCGCGCAGTGCGGGAATGGTCTCCCGGCCTGACTCGTCGGACCACTCGAACAGGCTGGGTGCGCCGATCAAGTCCCCAAGTGACACATCGAGGGCTTTGGCGATCGCGCGAATGACTGACAGCCGGTCCAGGTCGGCGCGATTTGTCTCGACCTTACGCAACCACTCCTGTGTCTTGCCGACCAACCCGGCCAGCACTTCCTGGGAGAGCCCTCGCCGGCGCCGGTAGAAGGCGACGCGTTGGCCGATCGTCATGTCGTCCGTCATCCCTCGCACACCATCACCCTGCCCGCTGATCACCGTCGGACCCGGTACGGATTTTCCCGGTTCCTCTGCCAGGCCGCCCCTACGTTCAGTTCACCCCAGGTCACCGACGTGTGTCGATGCCTGTGGCTGACAGCACTGACAGGGAGCGGAGGGGCTCGATGCACGGCACTGCCAACGACGGCCTGAGCCGCCGGCTCGGCCAGCCCTGGGGCGATCTCTCTCGACGTCTTCCCCGCTTGCGTACCGCCATGAGGGCTGCGTGGGCGGGTGACCGGCGGTCTGCTCCCAGCCGCCGGCGTGTGGCGGTGGGCTCGTCCGTGTTCCGGCGAGCCCACCGCCCGTCCGCCCGCTCAAGGAGGCTCGCGTGACGGTGTACATCTCGCGTCATGCGCTGGCCGACCGTTCCTGGCGACAGAAGTTGATCCCCGAGGATCCGGCGTGGCCACAGGCTCCACGGGCGGATCCGCCATTGCTGACCCACGTGTGGCGTCAGCTCTTCGAGCGGCAGGTGCAGAACGGCGGTCGCCGATGAGCAGCAAGCAGCCCGCGCTGGTGCCGCCGGAACATCTGCCGCTGCGTCCGCTCTGGTTGTGCCGGGTCTGTGGTCAGCCCTGGCCCTGTGGACGGGCCAAGCTCGCCCTGTTGACCAGCTACCAGGGCAGCCGGCTCAACCTGCTGCTCTACCTGTCCGGCCGCCTGCACGAGGCGATCGACGACCTGCACCGACTCAACCCGCGAACCACGGGCGACGTCAGGGATTTGTTCGACCGGTTCCTCGGCTGGTCGGCCCGGCACCGCAGCGGCCGTCCGTCCGCCGCCGAACCGCAGACACCGGAGGAGACATGAGCGTCCGGGGCATCGGGATCATCGCCACGACAGGACAGCCGGCCATCGCCGGGGCCTTCCACACCCTGGTTCTGCAGCCCACCAGCTTCTGCAACCTGGACTGCAGCTACTGCTACCTGCCCGACCGGCGCTCGCGGCAGCTCATGTCGGTCTCCGTTGCGGCCGCCTGCGCCCGGTCGATCGAGCAGCAGGGCAGCGTTCATCCGGTGAGCGTGGTGTGGCACAGCGGGGAGCCCACCGCCACACCGATCGACAGCTTCCGTCAGTTGCTCGCTCCCTTCGAGGAGCTACGGCGGGCTGGGCGGGTTCGCCACGAGATCCAGACCAACGCGACGCTCATTAACGAGCGGTGGTGCGATCTGTTCGTCGCCTATGACTTTGAGGTCGGCGTCAGCATCGACGGGCCCGGGATGCTCAACCGGAACCGGCTCGATCGGGCCGGAAATGCGACGACGGCCCGGACGATCCGCGGCACCCGGGTATTGGCCGAGGCCGGCTTGCCGTATTCGGTAATCTGCGTCGTCACACCCGAGACCATCGACCACGCCGACGACCTGGTCGGGTTCTTCACCGCCCTGCCGGGATGTGAGTCGGTGGGCTTCAACATCGAGGAGCAGGAAGGCGCCGCGCGCACGCCGGTGCCGGAGGAAGCCGCGTACCGGTTTTGGAGCCGACTCGTCCGGCACCGGCTCGCCGGCAGTCCGCTGCGGATCCGCGACCTGGATCGGTTGGCCGACTACCTCGGCGCCACCCGTGCCGGCCTCACCGACCACGGCCCGTACGAACCGATCCCCACCGTCGCCCACGACGGCCAGGTGGTCCTGCTGTCACCGGAACTGCTCGGCATCAAAAGCCCGCGGTACGCCGACTTCATCGCGGGCAACGTCCTTCGCGAGCCGATCGGCTACATGCTCGCCCGCGCTCAGAAGCTGCAATACGTCATCGAGTTTGTCACGGCGCTCAACGACTGTGCGGACCGCTGCGTGTTCTACGACTTCTGCCGCGGCGCCCAGGCCGGCAACCGCTACTTCGAACACGGCACCTTCACCGCCCGGGAGACCGCGTACTGCCGCACGACCCGGCAAGCCCTGATCCGCGCCGCCGCGGATCACCTCACCCCTCCAGGAGGACCGCCATGACCAACGCCCTCGTCGCGCTTCTCGACGCGCCGCCGGACCGCCTCGCCCTCCTCGGCGTCGACCCGGAGCAGGCGGTAGCGTCGATCGACGCGGCGAAGTTCGACAACCGCCCGACCTGGGACAACAAGGGGAAGTTCGACAGCCGCCCCGGCTGGGACAACTGGAACAAAAAGAAGTAGTCCGCCGGCCGGCGGCTCGAGCCGACGCGCGGGGTGGGGTGCCCACCCCGCGCCCGAACAGGTGGGAATGACATGCGTACGACCACCGTGGGCGACGTGACGATCCTCCTGCCCGACCTCGACCCGGAAGACCTCGACCAGGTCACCGGCCTACCCGACGACGACATCCGGGACGGCCTCGTGGAGGACGCCTCCTGGCGGGGTCAACAGATCGCGGACTTGAGCATCCGAGGCTGCCGGATCACCGGAGCGGATCTCGGTGAGATCAACTGGGAGGGCGGCGCACTCTACGGCTGCGAGATCGTCCGGACGGACCTGTCCGGAGCGGCCCTCACCGGCGTCAGCATCGAGCGGTGCTCGGTCACCGGCTCCCGCTTCACCGGAACCCGACTCACCGACGTACGTCTCAAGGATGTCCTGTTCGACAACTGCCGGTTCGACTACGCCACCTTGAGTCGGGTCAGCGCCGCCGGATCGGTGGCCTTCACCGACTGCACCCTCGTCCACGGCGCCTGGTCGTCCTGCCGGCTTTCTGGTGTCGCATTGCGGTCGTGCGACCTGAGCGACCTCGAACTGGACTCCTGCCGCCTCGACGGCGCCGATCTGCGAGGCAGCCGGCTGCACGCCTTCGCGGCACCACTGGACAACCTGCAGGGCGTCGCCCTCACCGAGGACCAGCTTCCTGAGCTGACCCGGATGGCCGTCAACGCCCTGAGCATCGACGTTCGCGCCGATGCGGCGCGCGGCCACGACCGCTGACGGGACGTACGCGGGATTGTCAATGCCGGCGGCGATCGTGGACGCTGCCGTGGTGAACGACATCGAGAGCCTGCTGGCCGCTGTCGCAACGTGGGCCCGGCAGCGACCCGACATCCGTGCCGCGCTGGTGGTCGGATCTCACGCCCGCGCCGACGTGCCGGCGGATCAGTGGTCCGACATCGACATCGTCCTCGTGGTCGACGATCCGGCGGCCTACGCGGCCGACGGCAACTGGCTCGCGACTTTCGGCCGGCCGTTGCTGACGTTCACCGAACGCACGGCGGTCGGGGGGTTCGTCGAGCGGCGGGTGCTCTTCGACACCGGTCAGGACGTCGACTTCGTGCTGCTGCCGTCGAGCGCCGCGGAGCGGATCGGTACGGATCCCGAGGCCGCGGCGGTGTGGGGCCGGGGGTTCCGGGTGCTGGTCGACAAGATCGACCTGGCGGAGAAGCTGCCGGGCGTCGCCCCGGTGCGGCCGGCGCCGCCGGACGCCGCCGCGTTCGGTCACGTGACCCACGACTTCTGGTATCACGCGCTGTGGACCGCCAGGAAGCTACGCCGGGGCGAGGTGTGGACCGCCAAGGAGTGCTGCGACGGCTACCTGAAGACGTTGCTGGTCCGGCTGCTCGCCTGGCACGCGCAGGCGTCGCGGCCGCAGGTGGACACGTGGCACGGCGGACGCTTCCTGGAGCGGTGGGCCGACCGGCAGGCGCTGCACGACCTCCGCAGCGCCTACGCCGGCTACGACGCGGACGAGGTCGCCCGTGCCCTGTGGGCGACCGTCGACCTGTTCGAACGACTCGAGCGCGAGTGCGCCGAGCGTCTCGGGCTGGAACTCACCGTCGCCCATGACGCGATCCGGAAGCACCTGCACGCCGTGCTCGCGTAGCGGGAAGCGGAGCACCGGCGGCGAGCCGGTCGGCGTGGACCGCTCGGGCTGACCCGGGAGGTGGGACTACGAGGTCGCGGGGTTGGCGGCCTCCGCCTTGGTGGAGCGCAGCGGGACGCAGACGGGACGGCCGGTGGCGTCGGTGCTGATGTGGGCCACGACGCGGAAGACGTCGCGCAGCAGGTCCGCGGTGAGCACGGTGGCGGGGTCGCCGGCTCGCACGACGCGGCCGGCGTCGAGGACCATCAGGTGGTCGGCGAACTGGGCGGCCTGGTTGAGGTCGTGCAGGACCATGACGATGGTCATGCCACGGGTGGTGTTGAGGTGGCGGACCAGTTCGAGGACTTCGAGCTGGTGGCCGATGTCGAGGAAGGTCGTGGGCTCGTCGAGCAGCAGGATGGGGGCCTGCTGGGCGAGGGTGAGGGCGATCCAGGCGCGTTGACGTTCGCCGCCGGAGAGCGTGTCGACGTCGCGGTGCAGCAGATTCTCCAGCCGGGTGGCGCGAACGGCCTCGTCGATGGCCTCGTGGTCCTGGCGGCGCAGCATTCGCAGCATGCCGGCGTGCGGGAAGCGGCCCTGCTCGACGAGTTCCCGCACGGTCAGGTGCGCCGGCGCGGTGGGGGCCTGGGGGAGCACCGCCATCCGTCGGGCGATGTCGCGGCTCGGCAGGGTCGCCAGGTCGTGCCCGTCGAGCAGCACCGTCCCGCCGGTAGGGCGCAGCAGGCGGGCACAGGTCTTGAGCAGCGTCGACTTGCCCGAGCCGTTCGGGCCGATTAGAGCGGTGACGCTGCCCTGGACCGCGTTCAGGTCGACGCCGTGCAGGACGGGTCGGGTGCCGTAGCCGACGGTCAGGCCGGTGGCCTCGACGGCGCTCGTGGTGCGGGGCGGGTCGGCGAGTGTGGTCACGGGGTCCTCCGCCGGATGACGTGGAGTAGGAACGGGACGCCGAGCAGGGCGGTGAACACGCCGACGGGCAGGGCGAACGGTGCGGTGTCGACGTCGGCGAGTCCGGGGATCGCCTGCAACCGGAAGGTGCGGGCGGCCAGGTCGGCGCCGCTGAGCAGCAGCGCGCCGAGCAGGGCGGCCACCGGCACGGTGCGCCGCGGTGCGGCGCCGACGAGGCGACGGGCCAGGTGAGGGGCGACCAGACCGATGAACGCGACGGCACCGGCGATGCTCACCGCGGCGGCCGTGGCCAGCACGGCGGCGAGCAGGACGAGTGCCTGCGCCCGGGCGGGGCGCGCGCCGAGGGTGGCGGTGACGTCGGGCCCGAGGTGCAGCAGCGCGGCCAGCGGTACCGCGGCGACGATCAGTACGGTGACCGGAGCGAGGTAGCCGAGCAGCAGGTTGAGGTCGTTCCAGTCCCGCAGCTCCAGGGAGCCGAGCAGCCAGCCGAGGGCGGTGTTGACCCGTTCGCCGCTGAACAGCAGCGCGATGCTGGTGGCCGAGGAGAGCACGCCGCCCACGAGGACGCCGACGAGGATCAGCCGTTCCCCGTCGGCGCCGGCGCGGCGGGTGACCAGGTGCACCACGGCGGCGGCGGCGAGGCCTCCGGCGGCGGCCACCAGCGGCAGCACCCCGCCGCCGCTCGCCGGGCCCCAGACGATCCAGCACAGCACGGCGGCGGTCGCGCCCTGCGCGACGCCGGTCAGGTCGGGGGAGGCCAGCGGGTTGCGGACCAGGGACTGCAGCAGCGCGCCGGCCGCGCCGAGCAGCGCCCCGACGAGCAGGCCGACCACGGCTCGGGGCAGCCGTACGTCGACGGCGATGATCTCGGCCCGGGTGGCGTCGCCGCCGCCGAGCACGGCGAGGACCCGGTCGGGAGTGACGGTGACCGTGCCGGCGACCAGATGGGCGAGGAGCAGCGCCGCGACCGCGGCGGCGCCGGTGGCGAGGACGGCCGGCAGCGGCGCCCGGTGACGCAGGGCGGTCCTCATCGGGCCGCCCTGCGCCGGGCGGCTGCCCGGGTCGCGACGACGATCGCCAAGGGGCCGCCGACCAGGACCGTCCAGATTCCGGCCGGGATCTCCAGCGGCTCGAACGCCAGCCGTCCCAGCTGGTCGGCGGCGAGGGTGACCAGCGCGCCGGCCAGGACGGCGACCGGCAGCACCTGCCGCGAGTCGCTGCTGCCCAGCAGGCCCCGGGCGAGATGGGCGGCGAGCAGGCCGACGAAGCTCAACGGCCCGGCGACGGCGACCACCGGGGCCAGCAGCACCATGGCGAGCACGAGCAGCCCGAGCCGGGTCCGCCCGACGTGCACGCCGAGGCCGGCGGCGGTGTCGTCACCGAGCTGCAGCAGGTTGAGCACCCGGCCGAGCAGCAGCGCGACCGGCAGTCCCGCACCGACCCAGAGCAGCAGGATCCGGACCTCCGGCCAGGTCAGCCCGGACAGTGAGCCGGACAGGTAGCGGTTGACCGTCGCCTGGGTCTGCCCGCCGGTGGACGGGGCGAGCACGAGGGCGGCGCTGATCACCGCCGAGAAGAGGGTGGCCAGGGCGAAGCCGGTCAGCACCAGGCGTACCGGGTCGGTGATGCGCCGGTTGACCGCCAGCAGGAGCGCACCGGCGGCCAGGCCGCCGAGCAGGCAGGCCGTGGGTCGGGCCATGCCGGGCAGCGAGACACCGAACAGCACCTGCAGGGTGACCACGAGCGACGCGCCGTGCGCCACTCCGAGCAGCCCGGGCTCGGCGATCGGGTTGCGCAGCGAGTCCTGCAGCAGGACGCCGATCCCGCCGAGCGCGGCCCCGCACAGCAGTGCCGCGACCACGCGCGGCAGCCGGTTGTGCCGTACCAGGTAGCCGGTGACGTCGTCGCCCACGGTGCCGGCGGCCGCGTCGAGGGCGAAGCGCACCCCGACATCCGGGACGCCCTGGGTGATCGCGCCGACCCCGAGCAGCAGCACGGCCCCGGCCAGTACGACGCAGACGCCGGCGAGGCGCCGGCCGCCTGCGCGCCGCTGCCGAGGCAGCTCCGGGGCGATCGACGGCGGCGCCTCCGGCGCGGCTGACGGCCGCGCCGGAGGCGCCGGGGAAAGACTGGTCATCCCCGGTTGACGCCGCCGGCGGCCGGGTCGTACTCGCGCATGCGCCCGGGGTCGACGAAGCCCGCAGCCGGGAACACCTTGTGGGCGTAGGTCTCCAGGGAGTACTGCAGCTCCCGCAGCGAGCAGCAGTAGAACTGCGCCTCGGTGTCGAAGGCGTGCCCCTGCTGGACGGCCGGGATCTTCGGCCAGACGGCGTCCTTGCGCTGGCTGATCGAGGTGGCCGGGGTGCCGTCGTACTGGTTGGCGATGAAGTCGGGGTTCGTCTTGAGCAGGTACTCCGCGCTGATCTCGCCGTAGGCGTCCTCCACCTTCACGCCGGGGGGAGCGGAGAGCACACAGTCGCCCAGACCGTTGGCCTCGATCAGCTGGCAGAAGATGACGTTGTCGAAGAAGACCGCGTACTTGGCCGTGTCGTAGCCGCTGAGCACCGCGAAGGTCGTCTCCTTCGCGTCGGCCGGCGCCTTGGCCTTGACCTTGTCCAGGACGCCGCGGAACCGCTCGATGGCCTGCTCGGCCTGGGCGGTACGGCCGGTCATCGCGGCTAGCCACCGCAGGTTCTGCTCGTAGACGGCGATGCCCTTGTCGAACCCGCCGTCCATGTAGAACGTGGTGCCCGCCGTCTTCAGGGCGTCGAAGTCGTCGCTGGTCGGGGTGCGCCCGATGATCAGCTCGGGCTCGGCCTGGGCGACCTCCTCCGGGTTCTTGAAGTTCTCCACGGTGCGCACCTGCGAGTAGCCGTCACCGAGGAAGACCTTCGAGCGCAGGCTCTCGTCCTTCCAGGTCAGTACGGGCAGCAGCCCGAGGTCGGCGAGCATGGCGTTGCAGCCGAACCAGTAGCACGCGATGCGCTCGACCGGCTTGGCGAAGGTGTGCGCGGTGCCTGCGGCATCCGTCACGGTCACCGGGAAGGCGGCGCCCGCGCTCGCCGACGCCGCCGGCGTGCCGGCCGGGTCACGATCGAGCCCGGAGCATCCGGAGGCCAGCGCCACGACGGTGGCCGCTACGGCTGCCCACATCCCGCGGCGCAGCAATGGTGTGCGCATCCTCGTCCTTCCGACATCACGCTTTTTTGGTTAGGCTAACCTAAGCAACCGTGGAGCGGAATTCGGCATCGGACCTCGCGGCGGTGTATCGGCACCTGTCGACCCCGTACCTCACCTGGGAACTCGCGGAGGAAACCGGCTCGCCGGACCCCGGCGACCCCCGCTGGTGGACCGGTGCCGGCCTCGCCACCGACCCGGGGTACGCCGCCGCCTTCGCCCAGACCAGTGAGGACCTCGCCGTACGCACCGGCCGGAAGCCCCGCGACTACGTGGCGACCACGCTGCTGCTGATGGAGTACTCGTGGTGTGTCGCGGGAGCCCTCGTCGGGCCGCTGCTCGCGGGCGACACTCTGGCTCACCCCGCTCCCGGCGGCGTCGCCACCTGGTTCGCCGCCGACGAGACCGCGACCCCCGGCTGGCGCGTCCGGGTCAGCGCCACCGGTGCCCGTCGGGCCGACCGCCGCGCTCCCGAGACCCTGGCTGCCGTCCGTGACAGCTTCGCCACCCTGATCGGCCCCGTGGTCGACGCCGCTGCCCGCCACGGCTCCCGCCGGGCGAGCGCGCTCTGGCGCACGGCGACCGACACCCTCGCCACCGCCGCCTGGACGCTCGGCGGGCAGCTCGACGACGAGCAGGCCGGCGTCGACCTGGCCGAGAGCCTGCTGGCCGACACCGCTCGTCCGCTGCGGGGCCGTGCCGGGTTCCGCCGCCTCCCGCTGCCCGGCGGCGCGAAGGTGACCACTCGCGAACGCGCCGACTGCTGCTTCTACTACACCCTCGACCAGCCCGTCTGCGTCACCTGCCCCCGCATCGACGACACCGAGCGGGCCGCCCGGCTGCAGGCCCGGCAGACCGAGCCGGTCGCCGCCTGATCCTCTGCCCCGTCCCGGTGCACGCGGTTCTGCCGCGGATCTCACCGGTGCCGACCCACCTGGCGGGCGAACCGAACGGCCGGTTTTTCCGTGTTGACTGTCAGGGTCGAGAGCACAGTCACGGAGGCAGCATGCCCACGGTTCGTACTGGTCCGATGGTCGGACTGATCGCGCAGGTCGTCCTGCTGGCATCGCTGGCCGGGACGGTCGGCCTCGGCGCGGCCGGGTGGCTGGCGGGTCTGGGGTACGGGGTGGTCCTGTGCGCCCTGCTCGACCGGGGGCTGTCTCGTTCGGGGGCGCGCGGTCTCGGCCCGGCCGACCGGGTGACCCTCGGCCGGGCGATCCTCGTCGGCGGCGTGACGGCACTGGCGGCGGAGTCGTTCGGCCAGCCGGCGCCGATCGCGCTGATGGTCGTCCTCACCGCCGTGGCGCTGGCGCTCGACGGGGTGGACGGGTACACGGCCCGGCGTACCGGAACCAGCAGCGAGCTGGGCGCGCGCTTCGACATGGAGGTCGACTCCTTCCTCGTGCTGGTGCTCTGCGTCCACGTGGCACCGTCGGCGGGCGGCTGGGTGCTCGCGATCGGCGGGATGCGGTACGCCTTCGTCGCCGCGAACTGGGTGCTGCCGTGGATGCGTGGATCGTTGCCGCCGCGCTACTGGCGTAAGGTCGTCGCGGCGATCCAGGGCGTGCTGCTGACGGTGGCGATGGCGGAGGTGCTGGCCGGGCCGCTGACCATCGTCGTGCTGGTGGTGGCGCTGGCGCTGCTCGTCGAGTCGTTCGGCCGGGACGTCCGGTGGCTGTGGACGACCCGTCGCGCCCGCCTCGCTCCGGCCGACCGGGACATCCCGGCCGGGGCGCGGATTCCGGTGCACTCGGGCAGGCCGGCTGACCACGGCACCGACGCGGTGCGGGGCGGGCCGGCTGCGGGCACGACGGGCGGGCTGCCGTGGCGCGAGCGCCCGACGGTCGCCGCGGCCCGCCACTGAGTCGCGCCCCGCATGCCGCACCACCACGATGTTCCGGAAGGACGCCCAGGTTGTCGCTCTTGACGCGGGTACGTCGGCTACCGACCCAGCGACGGCAGGCGGTGCGGGACGACCCGGTGGTGGGCGGGGAGCTCGATGCTCCCGGCGCCTCGGGCCGGACGAAGCGCCCCGGCTGGGCCCGGCTGACGACCGTCCTGGCCGCGCTGCTCGTGCTGCTCGCGCTCACCGCGCCGTACGACTTCGGCCGGCTCACGCCGGCAGCGTTCGTGCGGCTCCCCCTGGAGGCGCTGCTGGTCGTCGCCCTGCTGCTCGCCCTGCCACCCCGCGGCAGGCGGCTCGTCGCGACGCTCGCCGGGGTGGCCCTCGGCCTGCTGGCCGTGCTGAAGCTGCTCGACCTGGGGTTCTCCGCATCGCTGAGCCGGGCGTTCGACCTGGTGCTCGACTGGGCGCTGCTCGACGAGGCGTTCGGCTTCGTCACCGAGTCGTACGGCCGGCCCGTCGCGATCGGCGCCGCCGTCGCCCTGGCACTGGTCGCGATCGCCCTGCCCGTCGGCGTCACGCTCTCGGTGCTGCGGCTGAGCCGCCTGGTGGTCCGGCACCACACCGGCACCACCCGGGTCGTGGCGGCGCTGGTGGTCGTCTGGGTGGCCTGCGCCGCGTTCGGCGTGCGGGTGGCCCCGGGCGTACCGGTGGCCGACACGTCCGCGACCAGCCTGGCCAACGGCCACGGCTTCCAGGTACGCCTGCGCCTCGAGGACCGCAGGACGTTCTCCACCGTGGTCGATTCGGACGCGTTCCGGGACACACCGGGCGACCAACTCCTCACCGCGCTGCGGGGCAAGGACGTGGTGGTCGCCTTCGTGGAGAGCTACGGCCGGGACGCAGTCGAGGACCCGGAGTACGCGCCGCAGGTCGGCGCGGTCCTCGACGGCGGGACCAGCCGGCTGCGCGCGGCCGGCTTCGACGCGCGGAGCGGCTTCCTCACCTCGCCGACGTTCGGCGGTGGCAGCTGGCTGGCCCACGCCACGTTGCTCTCCGGGCTCTGGATCGACAACGACCAGCGCCACCGCACCCTGCTGGCGAGCGACCGGATGACCCTGGGCGGCGCCTTCCGGCGGGCGGACTGGCGGACCGTGGGCGTGATGCCCGCCGTCACCAGGGCGTGGCCGGAGGGGTCCTTCTACGGCTACGACCGGTTCTACGACGCCGGCAAGCTCGCCTACCGGGGCCCGAAGTTCAGCTTCGGCACCATGCCCGACCAGTACACCCTGTCGAGCTGGCGGCGCTTGGAGCAGGCGAAGCAGGACGGCCGTCCGGTGATGTCGGAAATCGCGCTGGTGTCGAGCCACGCCCCCTGGACGCCCGTCCCGCGGTTGATCGACTGGGCGGACGTCGGTGACGGCGCGATCTTCCGCGACGAGGCCGCCGGTGGGGGCGCGACGGGCGACGAGCGGCGGAGCCGCAGCCGGATCCGGGCGGACTACCGGCAGTCCATCCAGTACACGCTGAGCACGCTCATCTCCTACGTGGAGACCTACGGCGACGACGACCTCGTGTTCATCTTCCTCGGCGACCATCAGCCCGCCACGGTCATCACCGGCGAGAACGCCAGCCGCGACGTACCGATCACGATCGTCACCCGCGACCGGGCCGTGCTGGACCGGATCTCCGGGTGGGGCTGGCAGGACGGGCTGAAGCCCGGTCCGCAGGCCCCGGTCTGGCGGATGGACGCCTTCCGGGACCGGTTCCTGACCGCCTTCGGACCGTAGGTCCGCCGCCCACCTTCCACCCACCTCACGGACTGGACCACAGACAGATGACGGACACGGTCGCCGCCAGGATCGCGGCGCTCAGCAACGATCCGGGCACGTCCCTCCTGCGCCGGTCGCTGGAGGTCTACTACGGCGACCCCGAGCGCGACGCGCGGATGGACGCCTTCTACTCCCGGTTCGTCAGCAGTGGCGATCTCGTCTTCGACATCGGTTCCCACGTGGGTGACCACATCGGCAGCTTCCGCCGGCTCGGGGCCCGGGTCGTCGCCGTGGAGCCGCAGCCACTCTGCCTGCGCGCCCTGCGGGCAATCTACGGCGGCGACGATCAGGTGACGCTGGTCGAGGCGGCGTGCGGGGCGGTCGCCGGAAGCGTGCGGTTCCACGTCAACTCCGCCAACCCCACCGTGTCGACCGCCTCGTCGCACTTCGTGCGGGCGGCGGAGGGTGCGGGCCAGGTGTGGGACGCGGAGATCGAGGTCCCGGTCGTCACCGTCGACGCGCTGATCGACCGGTACGGCGTCCCGGCCTTCACCAAGATCGACGTGGAGGGTTTCGAGGACGCGGTGCTGGCCGGCCTGAGCCGCCCGCTGCCCGCCCTGTCGTTCGAGTTCACCACGATCGCGCGGGCCGTCGCCCACCGGTGTCTCGATCGCCTGACCGCGCTCGGCTTCGGCGGCTTCGACGTCGCGCTGGGCGACGACAAGTCGATGACGTTCCAGCGCTGGATCTCCGCGGACGACATGGCGGCACACCTGTCCGGGCTGCCGCACGACGCCAACTCCGGCGACGTGTACTGCGTGCCGGGCGAGGCGGTGACGTGACGGTCGTCGTCGCCGGGTGATCGGGTCCGGCTCAGAACAGGGTCAGCGGCTCGATCGGCAGCGGCTGGGGCAGCGCCTCCAGCTCCGGCACCCGGGCGCGTACGTCGTCGTGGAAGCGGCGGGCGAGCACGGGCGCGTCGGCGTTGTCCGGGGTGTGGACGAAGAAGGTCGGCGAGCGCCCCTCGCGCAGCCAGCCGGCGACCACGTCGACCCAGTGCTGCCAGCCTTCGATGGTCCGTGCGGTGTCGTCGCGGCCGAGGTACCGGACGATCGGCCGGTCGGTCGACGCCGCCGACCGGAGCGGCAGGCGCGGCTTCCTGGTCCAGGCCTCCCGTTCCGCGTCGCTGGTCGGCGGGCGGGCGAAGAACGCGGTGGTGTCGAAGGGCACCCACTCGGCGGCCACGGCGGCGAGGGCCGCCTCGAGCAGCCGCGCGGCGGCGGCGTCGGTGAAGAAGGCGGGGTGACGGACCTCCACGGCGTACCGGTGGGACCGGGGGAGCCGGTGCAGGAAGCGGGCGAGCGTGGCGACCTCGCCCGGGCCGAAGGAGCCCGGCAACTGGATCCAGAGGGCGTGCACCCGGGGGCCGAGGGGCTCGATGGCGTCCAGGAAGGCGCCGAGCGCCTCGTCGGCGCCGGCGAGGCGGCGTTCGTGGGTGACGAGCTTGGGGATCTTGAGGACGAACCGGAAGTCGGGATCGGTCTGGTCCGCCCACGAGGCCACCGTGTCCCGGGCCGGCGTGGCGTAGAAGGTGGTGTTCCCCTCCACGGCGTTGCACCAGCCGGCGTAGTGCCGCAGCCGCAGGTGGGCCGCGAGAGGGTGGGCCAGCAGGCGTCCCTGCCACGACCGGTGGGTCCACATCGCACAGCCCACGTGCAGCCGCATCAGCTCCGACCCTCCCCGCCACGACGCGTGCTCTCCACCTTCGGCCGTCGACCGTACCGGACGGCGGGTGCCCGGAGATCGTCAACTTGAGGTTGACGCGACGCATGCGTCAACCTATGGTTGACGCATGACGGATCCTGTGCAGATGAGCACCCCGGTACGCCTCGACGACCTGATCCAGGGGATCAAGAAGGCCCGCCCCGACGTCCTGGACCAGCTCGCCGACGCGGTCGTCGTCGGCGAGCACCTCGGTGACGTCGCCGACCACCTGATCGGCCACTTCGTGGACCAGGCCCGGCGCTCGGGCGCCTCCTGGACCGACATCGGCCGGAGCATGGGCGTGACCAAGCAGGCGGCGCAGAAGCGCTTCGTCCCCCGGTCCACCGACGCGCCCCTGGACCCGCAGCAGGGCTTCGCCCGGTTCACCCTGCCCGCCCGCAACGTGGTGATGGCCTCCCAGGAGGAGGCCCGCGCGGGCGGGCACACCGAGATCCGGCCCGAGCACGTCCTGCTGGGCCTGCTCGCCGAGCCGGAGGCGATCGCCGCCCGGGTGATCGTGGCGGCGGGCGTGCCGCTGGAGCGGGTGCGGGAGGCCGCGACGGCCGCGCTGCCGCCGTCGTCCGGCGCCGAGGTGCCCGCCCTGATCCCGTACGACGCGTCGGCGAAGAAGGTGCTGGAGCTGACCTTCCGCGAGGCGCTGCGGCTGGGGCACAACTACGTCGGCACCGAGCACATCCTGCTGGCCCTGATCGAGCACGAGGACGGCGACGGCGTGCTCACCGGCCTCGGCGTCGGCAAGGCCGCCGCCGAGGAGGCGATCAACGCGGCGATCCAGGCCGCCGTGCGGTCGGCGGCCCAGAAGGGCTGAGGGCGCGCGGGGTCAGGATGCGGCCGGGAAACCGTACCGGTCGGCGTGCTCCGGGTCGGCCGGGTCGATCTGCCGGATCCCGGCGTCGGCGAGGCGCTTGTTCACCTCGTCCAGCTGCTCGCGCACCAGCCGGGCCTCCTCCTCGGTGACCCGGCCCCGGTGCGGCCGGCCGGCGTACTCGATGGTGCCGTAGTCGATCTTCTCCGCGCTCTTGCGCGCCTTCGGCGGGCGGACCCGCTCGGCGGTGCGCAGCAGCTGGGCCATCGGCACGTCGGTGGCCATCGCGTCGAACTCGCTGGCGGTCAGCACCACCCGGCGCGGCTCGCCGCCGCCGTGCCGGTCGTGAATCTGCACGACCGCCACGTCCAGCGCCGCGTCGTCGATGCTCTCCACCTCGACCGGGGTGGCGTCCAGCTGCACGGGCCCGGCCACCAGGTCAGGGTGGTCCAGCACGACGACCTTGACCACCTCGTCGTCGGTCCCCAGCAGCGTGCCACTGAAGTCGGAGACGTGGATCGTCTTCTTGCCCATGCGCGGAGCTTCTCCTGTCGTAGGCCGAGTTTCGGACCAGGAGACGCTACCCGACAGGTGTGCGAAAGCCCCGGTTGGACGCCCCGGGTGTGTCGCCGCTTTCCCCGGTGCGGGTCAGCGGGCGGTCAGGCCGCGCCGGGAGGAGACGCCGGCGGGCAGGCTGTTGAGGTCGCCCCAGGAGAGCGCGGCGTTCGCCCCGCGCCCGGTCCGTGCCTCCCTGTACGGCGGTTGGGCCGGAAACCGCCCGGCGGCCTCGGCCGCCCGCCAGATCCTCGCGGTGTCCTGCTGGTACCGGTCATTCGGCTGATTCGGCATGACCATTACCGTCCCAAAAGAAGTTGTACATGTATGGAAATGAATATGACGGACGATCGATGTCTCGGGTTCCCGGACATCGGAGTTGTTCGGTACGTCTACCCCGGCGATCAGGCCTTCAACCGGCCGATGCCCCGCCGAACGGGACGCCGTCGGGGCCGCTGCGGCGTACGGTGATCACGACGAGGTGGTCGTACCCGAGCGGGTGAGGGAGGTGCGCGGTGCTCGACCGCCGGCTCCACCTGCACCTGGCCACCTGGCTGGGCCAGTGGCCGGCCGGCCCCGGCCTGCACGTCGTCGCCTCCCGGCGGCGCGGGCGACCGGCCTGGGACGGGCGGCTGCGCCCGGCGATCGCCGTGCAGGCCCGCGGCAGCACGGTGCTCTCGGTGCCGCCGGACCGGGTGGAGGCGATCCGCGCGCTGGCCCGCGGATCGGAGGCCGAGCTGCTGGCGGCGCTGCCCGCCGCCGTCGGTCAGCCGGACTGGATGCTGGCCGACGACACCTTTCGGTGGTGCCTGGACCCGGCGCCGCTGCCCGAGGCGGGGCGGTGGGTCCCGCCGATCGACCCGGCCTTCCCGTCCTGGCTGCGCCTGTTCGACCGGGAGGTGCTGGTGGCCCGGGACGCCGACGGCAGCTTCCTGGCCGGAGTCGGGATCAAGCGGCACGACGCCCACGGGCACGAGCTGGCGGTGGGCACCGTGGCGGCCGCCCGGGGCCAGGGTCTGGCGCGCCGGCTGGTCGCCCAGGCCGCCCGGCGGGTGCTCGACGAGGGTGCCGTCCCGACGTACCGGCACGACCCGCGCAACCTCGCCTCCGCCCGGGTCGCCGACGCGGCCGGCTTTCCGGACCGGGGCTGGCGGTCGTACGGCGTCTATCCCCGGTGACCGCGCGGGGTGCCGTGGTGGCAGGGCGCGGACCGTGGATTCCGGGCCGAATCCACGGTCCGCAGCCTTCCCCCAGGCCCTCCGTGCCGCCGGCGTACGCCGGTCGGTCCCGCTGATGGTGACGCTACGTACGGATTGACCCGTGGGCAAGAGGCAACCGGCCGTTTCGGCGTGTCCGGTACTGGACTTGAGCTGCGATGGAAGCCTTCGACGCTACCCGCGGCGCTGGTGACGCAGCGTGCACGGCGGGGGAGTGGCCGACCGGAACCGGGCCGCCCGGCCGTCGCGCGGGTAGTGTCGTGCCGCGACGACGGCAGCTCGACGAGGAGCGGACATGCGGGTGGACAGGCGCAGCGAGGACGGCGGACGGATCGTCCTCCGGCCGGTCGGCGACCTCGACATCGCCACCGCCGCCGTGCTCCAGGACGCCGTGGACACCGCACTCGACCTGCCGGACACGGTGGAGCTGGTCGTGGACCTCGCCGAGGTGCCCTTCCTGGACTCGACCGGGGTGGCCGCCCTGCTGCGCGGGGCCGCCGAGGCCGTCGGCCGGGGCGCCAGCCTCCGCGCGGTCGACCCGCAGCCGGTGGTGGCCCGGGTGCTGCGGATCACCGGCGTCGACAGCCTGGTCGGGCTCGCCCCCCGGCACCAGGCGCCGCCCGCCGCCGACCCCGACGCCTCCGCCGCCTAGCGCCCGCGCGTCCGGCCTCAGCCGGCCAGGCCGAGCACCTCGGCAGCCGCCCGTCCGTTGGCGTGGCTCGCCCCGAAGGTGGTGACGAAGGCGCGTGCTCCGGTCGGCCGCCAGCGCCCCGGCCAGCCCATCTCCACCACCGTCACCGGGTACGCGGCGGCCAGCGCGTCGACCAGTTCGGCGGCGCCGGGCAGCCGGTGCAGGTGCCGCCCCACCAGCACGATCGACCGGCCGTCGGCGAGCCGGCCCAGCGCGGCGGCATCGGTCTCGGTGGCGACGACGCGTACCTCCTCCAGGCCGGCCAGGTGCGGGCCCAGGCCCCACGGCACCCGGCCCTCGGCGATGGTGGAGGCGGCGTGCAGCTGCACCACCAGCGGCCGGGCCAGCCCGGTGAGGTCGCCCTCGACGCGGACCGCCCGGCGCGCGGCGGCGTACCCGAGATCGGTGGCGACGGCCGACGGCGCGCCGGCGGCCCGGGTCCAGGCGGCGAGCGCGGCGGTGCGGCCGGCGGCCTCCTCCACCCGGGCGCGCTCCAGCCGGCCGTCGCCGATCGCCGCGACGATCTCGCCGGCCACCTGCTCGACCAGCGCGGCGTCGACCTTCGCCCCGATGCAGAGCAGGTCGGCGCCGGCGGCGAGCGCGCGCACCGCGGCCGGCCCGACCCCGCCGGCGGCCAGCGCGGCACCCTGCATCTCCAGCGCGTCGGTGATCACCGTGCCGGTGAAGCCGTACTCGCCGCGCAGCAGGTCGACCAGGACGGCCCGGCTGAACGTGGCCGGTCCGTCCCCGGTCAGCGCCGGCACCCGGATGTGCGCGGTCATCACGGCCCGGGTGCCCGCCTCGACGACCGCCGCGAAGGGCGGCAGGTCGCGCTCGCGCAGCAGGGCCGGCGACACGTCCACGGTGGGCAGTTCGTGGTGGGAGTCGGCCACGGTGGCGCCGTGCCCGGGGAAGTGCTTGGCGCAGGCGGCGACACCGACCGACTGGAGGCCCTCGACGGCGGCGGCGGAGTGCGCGGCGACCCGGCCCGGGTCGGCGCCGAACGAGCGGGTGCCGATCACCGGGTTCTCGTCGGCGGTGTTGACGTCGACGGTGGGCGCGAGGTTGACCGTGATGCCGAGGGCGGCCAGTTCGGCGCCGATGGCCGCGTAGACCCGGCGGGTGAGCGCGGTGTCGTCGACCGCGCCGAGCGCGGCGTTGCCCGGGTACGGGCTGCCGGTGGCGTGTGCCAGCCGGGTGACGTCGCCGCCCTCCTCGTCGATGGCGATCAGCACGTCCGGCCGGCCGACGCGCAGCGCCGCGGTGCTCGCCGCCACCTGCGCCGGGTCGTGGACGTTGGTGCCGAACAGCGTGTGCCCGGCCAGCCCTTCGCCGATCAGGTCGACGGCCCAGTCCGGTGGCACCGGCCCCGGATACGCGGCGAGCAGCGTGCCGAGCGCGAGCCGGCGCAATCCTGGATCCAGCCGCACGTGACTTCCCCCTTCGGTGCCGGACGGCACGAGTGTCGCACCGGAGCGGTCGGTCGTCCGAGTACTCCGGTGCGGGGTGGCCGATACGCTACGGGCACCCAACTGCAGGTCGATTCGGTTGGCAGAAGCTCAAGGAAACTAGAGGACGAGGCATGAGTGCGACGCGGCTGCCCGGCACCCCCCGCCTGTTGCGGGCGCTCAACGACCGGGCGGCACTGGAACTGCTGCTCGAACGCGGCCCGCTGACCCGGGCCCGGCTCGGCGAGCTGACCGGCCTGTCCAAGGTCACCGCCTCTCAGCTGGTGGAGCGGCTGGAGGAGCGCGGGCTGGTCACCCGGGTCGGTGAGCAGGCCGGCGGGCGGGGCCCGAACGCCCAGCTCTACGCGGTCCGCCCGGGCAGCGCGCACGTGGTCGGCGTGGACGTCGGTGCGGAGCGGGTGGTGGCGGCGTGCGCCGACATCACCGGAGCGGTCATCGGCCGGGTCGAGCAGTCCACCCGGGACACCGACGACCCGGTCGGCGTGGTGCACACCGCGGTGGTGCGGGCGGCGAGCAGCGCCGGCGCGGAGCTGTCCAGCGTGCGGCGGGTGGTGCTGGGCACCCCCGGCCTGGTGGACCCGGGCACCGGCGACATCACCTTCGCCTTCAACCTGCCGCGCTGGCACCGTGGCCTGCTCGCCGCGCTGCGCGAGGACCTGCACACCCCGGTGGTCTTCGAGAACGACGTCAACCTGGCCGCCGTCGCCGAGGCGCAGTCCGGCGCGGCCCAGGGGCTGTCCGACTTCGTCCTGGTCTGGGTGGGTGCCGGCGTCGGCCTGGCGATCATGCTCGGCGGGCGGCTGCACCACGGCAGCAGCGGTGCGGCCGGCGAGATCGGCTACCTGCCGGTGCCGGGGGTGCCGATCCCGCGCGACGTCTCCCGCCGGGCCAAGCCGGCGTTCCAGCAGCTCGCCGGGGCGGACGCGGTCCGCGCGGTGGCCCGGGAGCACGGCTTCGACGCCGGGGGCGCGGCCGACGCGGTGCAGGCCGCCATCGCCGCCGGTACGGCCGGCGGCCCGATGCTCGACGAGCTGGCCCGGCGGCTGGCGCTCGGCGTGGCCAGCACCTGCGTGGTGCTGGACCCGCCGCTGGTGGTGCTCGCCGGCGAGGTGGGGCAGGCCGGCGGGGCAGCGCTGGCGGAGCGGGTGCAGCACGAGGTCGCCGCGATCACGCTGGTCCGCCCCCGGGTGGTGCCGACCGGGCTGACCGAGGAGCCGATCCTGCGGGGTGCGCTGCGCACCGCGCTGGACGCCGTCCGGGACGAGGTCTTCGGGTCGACCGTCGGCTGACACCCGTCGCCGTCCGTAACCCGCCATGTGAAGGAATTCTTCACCACCGGCCTGCCCGCGGCAAGATCCCGCCGGGGGTGGGCCGGTGGCGGCCGGGCCGTGCCGGGGCGGTCGCCCGCCCCGGCACCGCGCCGGTCAGATCAGGTCGCGCCGGCGGAACACCGCGAACGCGGCCGCCGTCACCGCGCCGGTGAGCGCCAGCAGCACCAGCAGCGACGGCAGCCAGGTGATCGTGTACGTGCCGTCGCAGATGTCGAAGCCCGACGCGCTCCGGCAGGCCTGGTTGTCGGTGAGCTGCAACTGGCCGGTGAGCCAGGCCGTCACGTAGGTGGAGAGCATCAGCTGGTCCGGGCGGGCCACGTCGAGGATCTCGAACACCACCCGTGCACCCAGCTCCCAGACCACCACGTACGCGGCCACCGCGCCGAGCGCCGCCGAGGTGTGCCGGCCCAGCGTGGCGATGCCGAAGCCCAGCGCGGTGGTGAGCAGCACCAGCAACAGGCCGCGCCCGTAGCGGCCGGCCAGGTCCTGCCAGAACACCGCGTCGAGCCGGCCCGGCAGCCCGGCCGTCTGCGCGATCGTCCAGAACGTGCCCAGGTAGACCACCGTGGCCACGAGCGACAGCAGCGCCACCACCCCGAGCAGCGTGCCCAGCTTCGCGCCGAGCACGGTCATCCGGCGCGGTCGCCACAGCAGCAGGTTCACCACCCCGCCGGAGTTCAGGTCGGCGCCGATGTACGAGGCCCCGACCAGGAAGCCGAAGAGCAGCAGGAACGCGATCAGGAAGTACAGCAGCGGACCCGCCTGCTGGCCGAAGACGAAGACACCGGTGAGGTAGTCGGCGGCCACCGGCAGCTGATCCTGCAGCACCGGGTCCACCTCGCTGCAGTCGGCCGGCAGGTACCTGTTCTCGTCGACCGGCAGCTCGCCCGCCTTGACCTTCAGGCAGTACTGGTGGTCGGCCTCCATGCCGCCGAGCACCTGGGCGAGCTGCGCCTCCGCCGCGGCCAGCTCGCGGGCCGACGGCTGGTGCGACCCGACCAGCGTGGTGGCCGTGGTGATGGCGAAGGCCAGGGCCAGCAGCACCAGCATCAGCTGGACGAAACGGCGGGCGGCGAGCCGCTCCACCTCGGCGCGGACGAGGTTCACGCGTCCACCCCCCGGCCGGCGGTGACGTCGAGGTCGATCATCGGTTCGGCGGGTCCCTCCCCGGGCAGGGCAGCCTCGCCCACCTGCCGCGGCAGTGTCGGATGCGGTGTGGTGCCGGTCAGTTCCAGGAAGACGCTCTCCAGGTCCGGGCGGATCGGGGTCAGCTCCCGCACCCAGAGCCCCTGCTCACCCAGCGTGCGGGCAATCAGCTCCGGGTCGTCCGCGCCGCCGACCACCAGCAGCCCGTCGGGGCCGTCGGTGACCGGCAGGCCCGCCGCCCCCAGCAGCTCGGCGGCCCGGGCCGGCTCGGCCACGCGCAGGTGCCACTCGTGCTGGTCGTAGCCGGCCAGCACCTCGGACACCCGGCCCGCCGCCACCCGTCGGCCCCGCGAGATGATCGTGACGTGGTCGCAGATCAGCTGGATCTCGGCCAGGATGTGGCTGGAGACCAGCACCGTCACCCCCGCGTCGGCCAGCGACCGCATCAGGTCCCGCATCTCCCGGATGCCCCCCGGGTCCAGCCCGTTCGCCGGCTCGTCCAGGATCAGCAGCTCGGGATCCTTGAGCAGGGCGGAGGCGACCGCCAGCCGCTGCCGCATGCCCAGCGAGTAGCCCTTGACCCGGTCCTGGCCCCGGTCGCGCAGCCCGACCTGCTCCAGCACCTCGTCGACCCGGCCGGTCGGCACCCCGCCGGCCACCGCGAGCAGCCGCAGTGTGCGGTGCCCGGTGAAGTTGCCGAAGAACTGCGGGCTCTCCACGATCGCCCCGACCCGGCCGGCCACCCGGGCGAGCTTCTCCGGCGCGGGCGCGCCGAGCACGCTCATCCGGCCGCTGTCGGCGCTCACCAACCCCAGCAGGGCGCGCAGCGTGGTGGTCTTGCCGGAGCCGTTCGGGCCGAGGAAGCCGTGCACCTGCCCGGCCTCGACCAGCATGTCGAAACCGTCCACCGCCACCCGGCGCCCCTGCCGGACGGTGTGGAACGTCTTGCGCAGCCCCTCGATCTCGATGACCGCGCTCATCCGCGCCGCTCCTGACCTCGATCGGGCATCGCACGTCCTCCGGTGGTGGTGACCAATGACACGGCGCCTCACCCTATGGCCGGGGCCTCGCCCGTGGGGGGCACCCCGCGGGTTGCGTGGTTGGATGGAGCGGTGACTGGTGACCTGATCCCCGGCGCCGCAGGCGCCCCTGCCGCCCCCGCACCCGTGGACGCGGATCTGGTGGTCAGCCTCGACGGCGTCGGCGTCAAGCGCTCCGGCACCGCGCTGCTGCACGATCTGGACTGGCGGGTCGAGCTCGACGAGCGCTGGGTCGTCCTCGGCCCCAACGGCGCGGGCAAGACCACCCTGCTCAACCTCGCCGCCGGCCGGCTGCACCCGACCACCGGCACGGCGCACGTGCTCGGCGAGCGGATCGGCCGCACCGACGTCAACGAGCTGCGGATGCGCATCGGGCTCTCCACCGCCGCCCTCGCCGAGCGGGTCCCCGCCGAGGAGCGGGTCAGCGACGTGGTGGTCACCGCCGCCTGGTCGGTGGTCGGCCGGTGGCGGGAGAGCTACGACCGCACCGACGAGTCCCGGGCCCGTGCGCTGCTCGGGCAGCTCGGCGTCGGGCACCTCAGCGAGCGGGCGTACGGGACGCTGTCCGAGGGGGAACGCAAGCGTGTGCAGATCGCCCGTGCGCTGATGACGGACCCCGAGCTGCTGCTGCTCGACGAGCCGGCCGCCGGGCTCGACCTCGGCGGGCGCGAGGACCTGGTGGCCCGGCTGGCCGAGCTGGCGTACGACCCGGACGCCCCCGCCCTGGTCCTGGTCACCCACCACGTCGAGGAGATCCCGCCGGGCTTCACCCACGCGCTGCTGCTGCGCGAGGGCGGGGTGGTCGCGCAGGGGCTGCTCACCGAGACGCTCACCGGGGACAACCTCTCCAAGACCTTCGGCCTGCCGCTGGTGGTCGAGCGGCGCGGCGAGCGGTACACCGCCCGGGCCGCCTGAGCCGGCGCCCCGCCCCGCCGTCCCCGGCGGCCGGCGGGTCCTAGACTCCCCGCAACGTGCAGGTGGGCAGGAGGTCGTGGTGCGGCAGACCCGGGTCGTCGTGGTGGGCAGCGCGAACATGGACCTCGTCGGCACCGGCCCGGCGCTGCCCCGGCCGGGGGAGACCGTGCTCGGCAGCGACTTCGTGACGGTGCCCGGCGGCAAGGGCGCCAACCAGGCCATCGCGGCCGTCCGGGCCGGCGCGTCCTGCGCCTTCCTCGGCGCGATCGGCTCCGACGCCTTCGGCGTCACCCTGCGCGCCCGGATCACCGCCGCCGGAGTGGACACCGGCCAGCTGCGGGTGGTCTACGGCGCGTCGGGGGTGGCGCTGGTCATGGTCAACGCCGCCGGGGAGAACGCCATCCTGGTCACCCCCGGCGCCAACACCGCCTTCACCGGCCTCACCGCCGGCGAGCTGGACGCCGTACGCGAGGCGGACGTGCTGGTCGCGCAGCTGGAGATCCCCGTCGAGACGGTGACCGCGGCGGCGGTGGCGGCCCGGGAGGCCGGCACCCGGGTCATCCTCAACGCGGCGCCGGCCCGGCCGGTGCCGGCCGAGATGCTGGCCGCGGTGGACCTGCTGGTGGTGAACGAGCCCGAGGCGCAGGCGCTCACCGGCCGGGGCCGGGAGGAGCCTCGGGCGCTGCTGGAACTGGTGCCCCGCGCGGTGCTGACCCTCGGCGGCGAGGGCGCCTGGTACGGCGACCGGGACGGTACGGACGTGCCCGTGCCGGCGGTCGAGGTGGACGTGGTCGACACCACCGCCGCGGGCGACGCCTTCACCGCCGCGCTCGCGGTGGCCTGGGGCGAGGGCCGGGAGGTGCTGGACGCGGTGCACTGGGCGGCGGCGGCCGGCGCGGCCTGCGTACGCCGGCTCGGCGCCTCGGTGGCGCTGCCCCGCCGGGACGAAATCGACGCGCTCTACGCCCCGCCGGCCGCCTGACGCCACCCACCCGCATGCCCGGCCGACCCGGAGCGAGGTCAGCCGCGCCCGCCGGGTCAGGCGGCGTCGCGGGGGAAGGCCCGGCGGTACGCCGACGGCGAGGTCCGCATCGCCCGGCCGAAGTGGTGCCGGTAGGTGACCGGGCTGTCGAACCCGACCGACCGGGCCACCTCAGCCACCGGTAGTCCCGTCGACTCCAGCAACACCAGGCTGGCGCGCACCCGCTGCTCGATCAGCCAGCGGATCGGGCTGGTCCCGGCGGCCCGGGCGAACTGCCGCAGGTAGGTGCGGGAGGACATGTGCGCCTGCCGGGCCAGCCGCTGCACGGTCAGCGGCTCCGCGAGGTGGGCCAGTGCCCAGTCCATGCTGCGGGCGATCCGTTCGTCGCCCGGGTCGGCCGGCACCGGTGTCTCGATGAACTGCGCCTGGCCGCCGTCGCGGTGCGGCGGGATCACCAGTCGCCGGGCCACCGCGTTGGCGATCGCCGCGCCGAAGTCCCGGCGGACGACGTGCACGCAGAGGTCCAGGCCGGCGGCGCTGCCCGCGCTGGTCAGCACGTCGCCGTCGTCCAGATAGAGCACGTCCGGGTCGACGTCGACGCGCGGGTACCGCCGGGCCAGCAGGTCGGCGTACCGCCAGTGGGTGGTGGCCCGCCGGCCGTCGAGCAGGCCGGCGCCGGCGAGTGCGAACGCCCCGGAGCAGATCGACATGATCCGCGCGCCGGCCCGGTGCGCCCGGCGCAGCGCGGCGACCAGCTCCGCTGACGGGTCGGCGGTCACGTCGGGCACGCCGGGGACGATCACCGTCCCGGCCTGGGCCAGCACGTCGAGGCCGTACGGGGTGTGCAGGGCGGCGCCGCCGACCACCGGTACCGGGCCGGGGCGCTCCGCGCAGACGGTCAGCGCGTACCAGTCGACGTCGAGCTCGGGGCGGGGCAGGCCGAACACCTCGGTGACGATGCCGGTCTCGAAGACCGACATCCCCGGGTACGCGAGCACGGCCACCGATCGGGGCATGGCGGGATGTTAGCGCAGGACGTCGTCTGCGCCACTCCCGGCGACGCGGCGACCGGCCGACGATCTACAGGCATGTCGTACACCTTCTCCGTGCCGGCGGCCGACCCGGCCGTCGCCGCCGCCCACTTCCTCGACCGGCTGACCTTCGAAACCGACGTCAGCGACGTGCACGCCGACCTGACCGCCCGGATGCCCGGCCTGGTGGTGGTCGACTCCCGCGGGCCGGACGCCTGGCGGCAGGGACACCTGCCCGGCGCGGTGCACCTGCCGACGGCCGAGATCGCCACCCGTGCCGCCGAGCTGGTGCCGCCCGGCACGGCGGTGGTCACCTACTGCTGGGGGCCGGGGTGCAACGGCGCCACCCGGGCGGCGCTGGAGTTCGCCCGGCTCGGCTACCGGGTCAAGGAAATGCTGGGCGGCTACGAGTACTGGGTCCGGGAGGGGCTGCCGGTGCGTACCCCGGCCGGGGAGACGCGCCGGCCGGTCGACGACCTGACGGCGCCGCGCGCCACCGCCCGCTGCGACTGCTGACCGGTCCCCGGCCCGGGCCGTCAGCCGGTCGGGTCGTCGTCGGTGAGGCGTTCGCCGCGGCGGCGCAGCATGCCGAGGCCGGGGATGCCGGCGACGGCGAGCTTGAGGTCCCGGGTGACGTCGAGCAGGTCGTGCAGGTCCGGGCCGACCCGGTCCAGGGTGGCCAGGATCGGCAGGATGTCGGCGGTCAGGTGCTGCTTGAGCTTGGGCAGCTCGTCCACCAGCCGGATCGCCGCAGTCACCTCCTCGTGGCTGAGCTGCTCGATGAACCGGGTCGCCATGGGCGCGGCGCGGCGCAGCGCCGGCTCGTACTCCGCCATCAGGCCGGCCGCCGTGGCGGTGGCCTTCTCGGCGGCGACGATCGTGCCGGCGGCCCGGCCGGCGACGGCGTCCGCCTCGGCGACCACCGTGCCGGCGGCCCGGGCCACCTGCTCGGCCTCGCCGACCACGACGGCCGCCGCGGCGGAGACCTGCTCGGCCTCGCCGACCACCACGGCGGCGGCCGCGGCCACCTCGGTGGCGGTCTCGATCGCGGTGGTCGCCGCCGCGCTGATCACCGCGACCTCGCGGACCGCCGTCTCGGCGTCGGTGAGCACCCGGTCGGTGCGGTCCAGGGTGCCCTCGATCCGGTCCACCACCCCGTTGATCCGGGCCAGCAGCGCCTCCACGCCGTCGAGCACCGCGAACGCGCGGGCCGGCACGGCGGCGAACGAGGCGGCCGAGCCGAACGCCTGGTCGAGGGCGGAGCGGGTGAGTCCGACGACGGCGGTCGGCCGGGGCAGCGGGATAGCCATGTGACCAGTGTGCGTCGGCCCGGCCACCCGCGCCCGACGGCGAGGGGCGGCGCCGGTCACGTCCCCGGCCGGGCGTCGCACTCAGGCGACGGCCTGGCGAGCGGGCGGTAGGGTGCCCGGCATGTCGGTCCGCCCCCTCGGCGCCCCGCCGGCCGTGCGCCGGATCGCGCTCCTCACGGTCGTCGCCGCGCTCGCCCTGGCCCTCGGCGGGTACGGGATGGCCCGCGCCGACTCCGGGCTGACCACCCGGCAGACCACCGTCGACGGGGTGCCGCTGACCGAGGTACGGGCCACCGGTCTGTCCGGCCGCCGGCCCGGGGTGGTGATCGCCCACGGGTTCGCCGGCTCGGCCCGGCTGATGCGCCCGATCGCCGACACGGTCGCCCGGGAGGGCGCGGTGGCGCTGCTGCTCGACTTCGCCGGGCACGGCGCCAACCCGGCCCGGCTGCCCGGCGCCGGGCGGGACGTCGCCGACTCGCACGCCACCCTGGAGCACGACCTGGCCGTCGCAGTCGGGCACCTGCGCGCCCGGCCCGACGTCGACCCGGCGCGGATCGTCCTGGTCGGACACTCGATGGGCGCGCGTGCGGTCACCCGCTACGCCGCCGGGCACCCGGACGTCGCCCGGACCGTCGCGATCTCGCTGCCGGGCGACCACGACCTGCCCGACGGGCGCCCGGAGGGGCTGCTGCTGATCGTCGGCGGCGCGGAGTTTCCCGCCTTCCGGGAGGCCGCCGAGGCGGCGTCGCGCCAAGGGGCCGGGCGGCGGCTGGTGGTCGTACCCGGGTTCGAGCACATCTCGGTGCTCTTCGCCGGTCGTACCCATGACGAGGTCGCGGCCTGGGTGGGTGGCGGCGGCGACCCGCCGCGACCCCTGGCCCGGCTCGTGCCGGCCGGGTTGCTGCTGCTCGGGTCCGGGCTCGGCTTCGTCCCGCTGGCAACCCTGCTGCTCGGCCGCCGGCCCCGGCCGTCCCGGCCGGCCGCCCCGGTCCCGGCGGTGCTGGCGGTGGCGGCGTCTGCGGCGGCCCTGGGCGCGCTGGTCGGCGCGATCGCGCCGACCGCCCGGCTCCCCCTCGCGGTCGGCGGGCACGTCACCGGGTTCCTGCTGGTCACCGGCGTGCTGCTGGGCGCCGCCGCACGCTGGTGGCCACTGCCGGGCGCCACGCCGCCCCCGGCGCCCGCGCCGGTCGCCCAGCGCGCGACCGCCCGGTCCGCCATCGCCGCCGTGCTGCTCACCGGGTACGCGCTGGCCGCCGTCGCCGTGCCGATCCACCTCGGGCTGACCTCGGCGCTGCCGGTGGGCGCCCGGTGGTGGCTGCTGCCCGTGGTGGCCGCCGGCTGTCTGGTCTTCCTCACCGGCGCGGAGCTGGCGTCGGCCCGGCGCAGCGGGCGGTACGCGGCCGTCGGCGGGATCGCCGTGCTGGCCCTGACCGCCTCGGCCGTGGTGGGGCTGGCCCCCGGGTTCGTGCTGCTGGTGGTGCCCCTCTTCGCGGTGCTGGTCGGCTGGCAGGCGGCCTGGGCGGCGGTGCTGCGCCGGGCCGGTGCGCCGCGGTGGCTGCCGGCCCTGGTGGGTACGGCGCTGCTGGCCTGGCCGGTGGCCACCACCCTGCCGCTGAGTTGAGTCGCCTCCGGCCTGTCGCGGTGGGCGGTGGGGCCGGCACGGGACCCTTCGTCCCGTGCCGGCACCGGCTCAGCGCACGCCCTCGAAGGTGACCTGCGGGTCGGTCTGGGCCGGGGCACCCCAGACCGCGTTGTCGTAGCTGGTGTCACCGCTGAGGTAGAGCAGGAACCACTCGGTGAGCAGCCGCTTGTTGATCGGCAGCTGGGCCGCCCGGGTGATCCCGCCGCTGTCGCAGAAGATCGACGAGCTGTCCATGAAGCCGCAGTGGAAGCCGCCCTTGATGATCCGGAGCTGCTTGGGCGCCGGCTTCGCCGTGTAGATCGGCCGCTGATGGTCGGCGACCCCGGCGATGGTGTCCCGCTCACCGGCGATCAGCCGTACCGGGATGGTCAGCGTCGCGGCCGCGGCCTTCGCCGACGGGTTGGTCTCCGCCGCCGCCAGGTTCGCCACCGCGCCGACCTTCGGGTTGCGGGCCGCGGCGAGGAGGCTGGCGCCGCCGCCCATGGAGTGCCCGGAGAGCCCGAGCTTGTCGGTGCGGACGTGCCCGGCGAAGCGCGACCCGGCCGTGGTGTCCTGGGCGACCGCCCAGGTCAGCGCCGCGTTCAGGTCGTCGGCGAAGGCGCTGTGGCTGGGCGAGAGACCGCCCTGCGAGGTGGGGGCGAGCACGATGAAGCCCCACGAAGCGAGGTGCCCCAGGGTCGAGTAGTACTTCGACACGCTCTGGAAGAAGCCGTGACCGAAGGCGACGGCCGGGAACCGGCCCGCCGCCACCGGTTGGCCGCTGCCCGCGGCGGTGGCCGGGTAGTAGATCCGGGCCGAGAACGACCGGCCGGCGGCGCTGACGGTGGTGTCGACGTAGCCGGCGGCGTACCCGCCGGGGTTGGCCGGGTCGGCGACGGACGCCGTGGTCGGGGCGGCCACGGCGGCGGTCGTGCCGGCTACGGGCAGTACCAGTGTGATGGCGGTCGCGATCGCGACGGCCATTCTTCTCAACATGACAGCCTCCCCAGCTCGATGGACGGAACTGTCCACTGAGGAGACCACTCGGCGGCGTCGCTGCCCACCACCCGGTTCGTCAATAACAGCGGGTTATGGTCGGCTACGGGCCACCCGCAGCGCCCACCAGATCAGCGGCGCCTGCATCGGCAGCCGGCCGTAGGCGACCGCCCGCCGGGCCGGACCCTGGTCCCGCCAGTCCGCGGCCATCTGCACGTTGGCCGGCAGCACCGCGGCGAAGAGCGCGGCAGCGGCCAGCCCGCCGCGCCGACGGGTCGCCGGGTGCGCGACCGCCGCCGCCACCGCCAGCTCCGCGACCCCGCTGGCGTACGTCCAGAGGCGGGCCGGCCCGGGCAGCGCGCGCGGCACGATCGCGTCGTAGAAGCGGGGCCTGAGGAAGTGCGTGACGCCGGCGGTGGCCAGCAGACCGGCCAGGGCGGCGGCCTCGCCGCGATGGGTGGTCATCGGTGCTCTCCCTGGTGCTCGACGGCGCGCTGGACGGCCCGGTAGATCTGGCCGAACCGTAGCGCGTCCGGGGTGCGCACCAACATCACCTCCTGCCCGTGGTGCTGCACCCACAGCTCGTGCACCCGGTTGCCGCGCTCGTAGGAGCGGTCCAGCCAGCTCAGCGGCAGCTCCAGGAACGGGGTCAGGGCCAGCGCGCCGACCGCGCAACCGGCCAGGATGACCAGGGCCAGCTTCCAGTTCCCCCGGTCCTGCGCCGACCAGGCCAGCGAGACCACGCAGACCAGCGCCACCAGCGGCGGCAGGGACAGCAGCAGCACGAGTACGCCCCGGCCCAGCACCCGGCCCCGGACGGCCAGCGTCGTCGCCCCCCGCGCGTGCCAGACGTACGTCACGTCGGCGATCCGGATCGCGTGCCCACCGGCCCGGATCGACTCCGAGGTCACCTGGACACTGTCGTCCCGGTAATAGAGGGTCATCACTAGACCCTAACCATCCGTGGACAGCACCCGTCCTCGTCGTTCCGGCGGCCGGTCGGCCCTCCGATCCGCGCGCCGCGCCGCCCAGGTCCGGGGTGGGTGCTGGACGCTGTGAATCTGATGTCGTCAACGACTAAGCGTCCTGCGAATGGTCGACGTCGACGAGTGGAACGCCATGGCTGTCACATGGCGTCGGTGACAGCCGTGTGGTTCCACCGGTGGCCCGGGCGGGTCGCACCGGGGGAATGGGGGCGGGGCTCGGGGACGGTCCACGGTCTGGAGTGGAGGGCGTCGCTGCGGCTGAGTCGTCTACGACATCAGGTCCACAGCGTCCGGCTACCACCTGCCACCGCCGCAGATTCCGCCATCAGGCCGGGGCGGCGTAGCGTGCGGGCGCATGGCCGACCGCGAGCGCAACGTCGAGATCGTCCGCCGCTACCTGGGGACCTTCGTCAGCAAGGACCTGGCCGAGCTGCGCGCGGTGGTCGCCGAGGACGTGGAGATCTACGGATCGGGCCGGGCGGTCCGGGGCCGGCACTTCGTCGAGCAGGCGGTGGCCGCGCCGGGGCTGACCGTGCTCGACCAGGAGATCCGGGAGCTCTTCGCGGCCGGGGACCGGGTGGTGGTGTCGCTGGCGCAGACGTACCGGCGGGACGCCACCGGCGCCACGGCGGTGCAGAGCGCCTGCAAGATGTACCGGCTGGCCGGCGGCCGGATCGTCCAGTTCTGGGGCGAGCAGGACCTCTACGGCCTGCTGCGCGGCCTGGAGATGCTGCCCGACGGTCCGATCGAGTTCTGACGGGCGGGGGCGGGCCGGTTGATCTCCATCGCCCGCTGCACCGCCCGGTAGACCTGCCCGAAGCGCAGCGCGTCACCCATGCTCAGCAGCAGCACCGGCCGGCCCCGCCAGCGGGCCCACATCTCCAGCTGCCGGCTGCCCCGGGCGTACGACCGGTCGAGGTGCTCGAAGAGGAAGTCGGCGAGCGGGCCGACGGCGAGCCCGACCAGCACCGAGACGCCCACGATGGCGATCGTGACGGTCGGCGAGCGGTGCAGCCAGACGGCCAGCGCCACGCCCAGCACCGCGGCGACCAGCGGACCGGCCAGGGCCGCGCCGAGGGCGCCGCGCCCGGCGAGCACCCGCCACGAGCGGCTGCCCCGGTGGTGCCAGACCATGTCGATCTCGGTGAGCGGGAAGGTCCGCCCGTCCACCCGGATCGCGGTGGAGGTGACCTGCACCGATCTGTCGTCGTAGTACGTGATCATGGCGTACTCCCGGTGGCGGGGCTGACACCAGCCTACGTACCCCAACGATCGCGCCGTTAAGGTTGGCACGCTACTTCGACGAGGAAGTGAGGGCAGCGTGAGCGAGTTCGTGCGGCTGGAGACCAGGGACGGCATCGGCACCATCCGGCTGGAGCGGCCGCCGATGAACGCGCTCAACACCCAGGTGCAGGAGGAGTTGCGCGCCGCCGCCACGGCGGCCACCGCCGACGCGAGCGTCCGCGCCGTCATCGTGTACGGCGGGGAGAAGGTCTTCGCGGCCGGCGCGGACATCAAGGAGATGGCCGACATGTCCTACGTGGACATGGCGGAGCGGGCCGCGGACCTGTCCAGCGCGCTCGGCGCGATCGCCCGGATCCCCAAGCCGGTGGTCGCCGCGATCACCGGGTACGCCCTCGGCGGTGGCTGCGAGCTGGCCCTGGCCTGCGACTGGCGGGTGGTGGCCGAGGACGCCAAGCTCGGCCAGCCGGAGATCAAGCTGGGCATCATCCCCGGCGCCGGCGGCACCCAGCGGCTGGCCCGCCTGGTCGGCCCGGCCCGCGCCAAGGACCTGATCATGTCGGGCCGGATGGTGGACGCCCAGGAGGCGCTGCGGATCGGCCTGGCCGACCGGGTCGTCCCGGCCGGGCAGGTCTACGAGGCGGCCGTCGAGCTGGTGACGCCGTACCTGACCGGCCCGGTGCAGGCGCTGCGCGCGGCGAAGCTCGCCGTCGACGGCGGCCTGGACATGGACCTCAACTCCGGCCTGGCGTGGGAGAGCCAGCTCTTCGCGGCGCTTTTCGCCACCGACGACCGGCGCGAGGGCATGGCCGCCTTCGTGGCGAAGCGCAAGCCGGACTTCACCGGCCGCTGAGGCCGCGCGCGAAACCGGCGGCCCGTCCGGGTCGCCGGTCACGCGAAGACTGTTCACATCCTCCGTACCGGCCAGTAGCGTGTGACACCGCATCTGTGACGAGGGGAGCGGCGATGTCGGAACGGGTCGAGGGTCACGGCGGGGAGCTGGCGCTGGCGGCGCTGCGCGCCAACGGCGTACGGGAGATGTTCACCCTCTCCGGCGGGCACGTCTTCCCGCTCTACGACGCGGCGCACAAGCACGGGTTCCCGATCTACGACGTCCGGCACGAGCAGTCGGCCGTCTTCGCCGCCGAGGCGGTGGCCAAGCTGAACCGCCGCCCCGGCCTGGCGGTGCTCACCGCCGGCCCCGGCGTCACCAACGGCGTCTCCGGGTTGACCAGCGCGTTCTTCAACGCCTCCCCGGTGCTGGTGCTGGGCGGGCGGGCACCGCAGTTCCGCTGGGGCTCGGGCAGCCTGCAGGAGATGGACCACCTGCCGCTGGTCGCCCCGGTCACCAAGCACGCCGAGACGGTGTTCAGCGTCGACGACATCCCGCGCGCCGTCACCGCCGCCCTGACCAGCGCGCTCACCCCGCACCGGGGCCCGGCCTTCCTGGACTTCCCGCTGGAGGCGGTCTTCAGCGTCGGCGACGCCGAGCTGCCCGCGCCGGTCGCCGTCGCGCCGGTCGAGCCGGACCCGGACGAGGTGGCCCGCGCCGGCCGGCTGATCGCGGGCGCGCAGCGCCCCGTCTTCATCGCCGGCTCCGACGTGTACGCCGGGGACGCCGTGGCCGCCCTCCGCGAGGCCGCCGAGGCGCTCGGGGTGCCGGTCTTCACCAACGGCATGGGGCGCGGGGCGCTGCCGCCGGAGCACCCGCTCGCCTTCGCCAAGGCCCGCCGGGTCGCCCTGAAGGGCGCCGACGTGGTCGTCGTCATCGGCACCCCGCTGGACTTCCGGCTCAGCTTCGGTGACTTCGGCGACGCGGCCGTGGTGCACATCGTCGACGCCCCGAGCCAGCGGGCCACCCACGTCCAGCCCGCCGCCGGCCCCGCCGGCGACCTGCGGCTGATCCTCTCCGCGCTGGCCGGGCAGACCGGTGACCGGGTCGACCACGCCGACTGGGTCGCGCAGCTGCGTACCGCCGAGGACGCCGCGAAGGCCCGCGACGCCGAGGAGATGGCCGCCGACACCGACCCGATCCGGCCGGCCCGGGTCTACGGCGAGTTGCGCCGGGTGCTCGCCCCCGACGCGATCACCATCGGCGACGGTGGCGACTTCGTCTCGTACGCCGGCCGCTACCTGGAGCCGGCGCAGCCCGGCACCTGGCTCGACCCCGGCCCGTACGGGTGCCTCGGCACCGGCATGGGCTACGCGATGGGGGCCCGGGTCAGCCACCCGGACCGGCAGATCTGCGTGCTGATGGGCGACGGCGCCGCCGGCTTCTCGCTGATGGACGTGGAGTCCCTGGTCCGCCAGCAGCTGCCGGTGGTGATCGTGGTCGGCAACAACGGCATCTGGGGTCTGGAGAAGCACCCGATGCGGGCCATGTACGGCTACGACGTCGCCGCCGACCTGCAGCCGGAGCTGCGCTACGACAAGGTGGTCGAGGCGCTCGGCGGGGCCGGTGAGACGGTGGCCAAGGCCGCCGACCTCGGCCCGGCCCTGTCCCGCGCCTTCGACGCCGGGGTGCCGTACCTGGTCAACGTGCTGACCGACCCCGCTGACGCGTACCCCCGCTCGTCGAACCTGGCCTGACCAGGACGCCGCGACCGCCGCCGCCGGGGTGACCGGCGTCGGCGGTCGCGTTTCTGTCGGCAGCTAAATCAGCGGAATGTGGGCGGCCGTCGCCGTAACGTCAGACCCCTCGCGCATCGTTGGGCGACCAGCGATAACGATCGGAGTTCTGATGACACACGCGATCCGCGCCGAGGGGCTGGTGCGCCGCTTCGGCGCCACCACCGCCCTCGCCGGGGTCGACCTGGAGGTTCCCACGGGGACGGTCTTCGGGTTGCTCGGCCCCAACGGCGCCGGAAAGACCACCGCGGTACGGGTGCTCGCCACCCTGCTCGCCGCCGACGAGGGGCACGCCACCGTCGGCGGGTACGACGTGCGCCGCGACGCCCACCAGGTACGCCAGCTGATCGGCCTCACCGGTCAGTACGCCTCGGTCGACGAGACCCTCACCGGCACCGAGAACCTGCTGCTCATCGGCCGGCTGCTCGGGCTCGGCCGGGCCGAGGCGCGGGCCCGTGCCGCCCAGCTGCTCGCCGACTTCCAGCTCACCGACGCCGCCGGCCGGCCCGCCAAGACCTTCTCCGGTGGCATGCGCCGCCGGCTGGACCTGGCGGCGAGCCTGGTCGGGCGGCCGCAGGTGCTCTTCCTCGACGAGCCGACCACCGGGCTCGACCCGCGCAGCCGCAACGAGCTGTGGGACATCGTCCGCACCCTGGTGTCCGACGGGGTGACCGTGCTGCTCACCACGCAGTACCTGGAGGAGGCCGACCAGCTCGCCGGCCAGATCGCGGTGGTCGACCACGGCCGGGTCATCGCCCAGGGCACCCCGGAGGAGCTGAAGGCGAAGACCGGTGGGCAGGTGCTCACCGTGCGGCCGGTCGACCCGGCCGACCTGCCCACCGTGCGGGCCATCGCCGGCGAAGTGGCCCGGGCGACCCCGGAGGTCGCGCAGAACACCGTCACCGTGCCGGTGAACGACCCGGGCGTGCTGCCCACGGTGGTCCGGCGCCTCGACGCCGCCGAGGTGCCGGTGGCCGAGCTGGCCCTGCGCGGGTCCAGCCTCGACGAGGTCTTCCTCTCCCTCACCGGCCACCGGGCGGAGCAGGACGCCGCCACCGACGTACTCGAAGGGACCCCGGCATGACCGCGATCACCGCGCCCGCGACCCCGCTCGTCCCGGCTCGCCGGTTGGGCGTCGGCGCCGGTCTGCGGCACACCCTCACGCTGGCCTGGCGCAGCCTGGTGCAGATCAAGCACAACCCGATGGAGCTGCTCGACCTGAGCATCCAGCCGGTGATGTTCGTGCTGCTCTTCACCTACGTCTTCGGCACCGCCATCGCCGGTTCCTCCGGCGAGTACCTGACCTTCATGCTGCCCGGCATCATGGTGCAGAACGCCCTCTTCGCCACCATGACCACCGGGTTCGGGTTGAACAACGACCTGACCAAGGGGGTCTTCGACCGGCTCCGGGCGCTGCCGATCGCTCGCTGGGCGCCGCTGGCCGGCCGGATCCTCGCCGACACGGTCAAGCAGGCCTGGTCGATCGCGCTGCTGCTCGGTGTCGGGATGATCCTCGGCTTCCGGGTCGGCAACGGACTGCTCGGCGTGCTGGCCGCGTTCGCCCTGCTGCTCGCGTTCACCCTGGCCGCGTCGTGGATCTCGGTGCTGGTCGGGGTGCTGGTCAGCGAGCCGGAGAAGGTGCAGATCTTCGGCTTCATGGTGATCTTCCCGCTCACCTTCACCAGCAACATCTTCGTGCCGACCGACCGGATGCCCGGCTGGTTGCAGAACTGGGTCGAGATCAACCCCGTCACCATCGTCGCCGACGCGCTCCGGGGGCTGCTGGTCAGCGGCCCGGTCGCCGGCCCGACCCTGCAGACCCTGCTCTGGGGCGCCGGCATCGCGGTGCTCTTCGCACCGCTGTCCCTGCGCGCGCTCAAGCGCCGGGTGTGACCCGGATCGTCGGCGTGCCGCCGGGGGGCCGGGTGCGTACGCAGCGCCTCGCGCGCTCCCGGCCTGGCGGGACGACTCCGCGGCCCTAGACCTCGGGGCGGTCCTCCTCGCGCGGCGGGTCGCCCTCCCGGTGGCGCAGGTCGTCCTCGCGGCGGCGCAGGTCGTCCTCCCAGCGGCGGAAGAGCTCCTCGTCGTCCCGGCGGGAGCGCTCGGCGATGGACTCGAGGAACTCCGGGTCGTCGTCGGGGGCGACCGGTCGGCGTCGGTCCCGTCCCGTGGGGGCGGGGCCCGCCGGGCCGGGCCGGACCGGGGTGGCCTTGCGGCCGGCGAGGAACCACGCGATCGAGCCGACCAGCGGGAAGAACAGGATGATCAGCACCCACGCGAGGCGGGGCAGCGCGCGGATGTTCCCCTCGTCGGCGGAGAGGCAACTGATCAGCGCACAGACGGCGAGGACGATCTGGATCGCGAAGAGCAGGAGGGACAACCGGGCCATGCCCCCATGATGGCGCACCGCGGCCCGTCACCACATCCCGCGCAGCACCAGCGGCACGGCCAGCAGCGCCAGCCCGACGGAGGCCAGGGCGACCGAGGGCAGGGCGCGCGAGCCGACCGGGATCGGCCCGGTGCCCGCGGCCCGGCCCCAGCAGGCCACCAGCGCCCCGGCCCAGACCAGCACCACGGCGGCGGCGAGCAGCGCGCCGGCCGCGTCCCCGCCGAGGGCGAGCCGGACCGCCAGCAGGGCCACCACGGTGAGCGCGAGGGCGGTGCGCCGCCAGGCCAGCCGCGTGCGCTCCGGTTGCAGACCGGGGTCGCCGGTCACCGGACGCCGACCGCCCGGGCCAGCACCGCGGCCACCAGCAGCAGTGCGCCCAGCCCGACGACGAGGGCGAGCACGGCGGGGAACCGGGAGACCGGCAGCTCCTCGCCGAGCCGGATGGCCCGCTCGGTACGCGCCCAGCGGTCCACCGCCCGCACGGCCACGGCGCCGCCGAGCAGCAGCAGCCCGACCGCGATCGCCTCGCGCAGGTGCCGCACGGGCAGCGGCGGCAGGAACTGGGCGGCGGCCAGCCCGCCCGCGATCAGCGCCAGCCCGGTCCGCAGCCAGGCCAGGAAGGTGCGTTCGGTGGCCAGGGAGAAGCGGTAGTCGGGGGCGGTACCGACCGACCTGAGCTCCGACGGGTCGAACCACCGCCTGATCGCCTGCCACACGGGGCCGATTATCCGCTTTGTCCCGGGCATAGCCTGGACGGATGACCGATCTTGAGCCGGGCGCGCTGCGCGCCGCGTACGACAGCCAGATCCGCCCGGAGATCCCGGACCCGGTGCCGGCCGGGGTGACCGTCGAGCGGGACGGCCCGCTGGTCCGCATCCTCGGCCTCGACCACGGCGGGTTCCTCACCTACCGGACGCTGGACGGGCTGACCGGCGCGGAGCTGGACGCGCTGATCGCCCGGCAGGTCGAGCTGTTCCGGCAGCGGGGCGAGTCGGTGGAGTGGAAGCTGAACGCCCACGACGAGCCCGCCGACCTGCCCGACCGGCTGCGGGCCGCCGGCTTCGTGCCGGAGGACCGGGAGACCGTCCTGATCGGGCCGGTCGCGCCGCTCGCCGCCGCCGTGCCGGTCCTGCCCGAGGGGGTACGCCTGCGCGAGGTCAGCTCCGTCGAGGACCTGGCCCGGATCGCCGCCATGGAGCAGGAGGTCTGGCAGGCCGACCGCAGCCACCTGGTGACCGGGCTGGCGAAGGAGATCGCCGCCGACCCGCAGTCGATCACCGTGGTGGTGGCCGAGGCGGACGGCACGGTGGTCAGCGCCGGCTGGGTCCGCTACCTGGCCAACACCGGGTTCGCCAGCCTGTGGGGCGGCTCGACGCTGCAACAGTGGCGGCACCGGGGCATCTACCGGGCGCTGGTGGCGTACCGGGCGCGCCTGGCCGACCAGCGGGGCAAGGCGTTGCTGCAGGTGGACGCCTCGGAGGACAGCCGGCCCATCCTGGAGCGGCTCGGTTTCGTACCGGTCACCACCACCACCCCGTACGTCTACACTCCGTGATAATGGAGCAGCGGCTGACGGACGACGAGCGGCTCACCCTCAAGACCGGCGCCTTCGGGGCGGTCTTCCTGGTGTCGAACGCCGACCCGGGCATGTTCGCGATGATCCGGGAGAGCATCGCCGCGTCCGGGGCGCTCAACGGCGCCAGCGGGGTGGTGAAGGAGGCCCTCACCACCGGCCCGCTGCCCCGGCTGCCGCGGGACAACGCGCTGGAGGTCGAGTCGGTGGTGCTGCCCGCGCTCGGCCGGGCGGTCGACATCCTGCGCGAGAAGGCGCCGGAGGACCTGGCCGTCTACCGGGACGTGGTGCTGGCGGCCGCCGACCGGGTGGCCCGGGTGCACCGGGGGATGGCCCCGGCCGAGGCGGCCGTGATCGAACGGATCAGGGGAGCCCTCGCCGAGCCGGCGTGACCTACCCGCTCACCGGGGGCGGCCCGCCGCCCGGGTCGCCGCCGGGCACGGCCCAGACGGTGTGCACGGTGTCGCGGACGCAGACGTCGCGGACCCGGCCGCAGGCGCACCGGTACGCCTCGGACGACGGCGCGCGCCCGCAGCGCTCCGATGCGCCGACGGGTGCCGCCTCGACTGGGCGCCCCGCATCCTGTCCCGACATGTCGCGACACCTCCTGGTTCGTGAGTTTAGTCGGGCCCGGCGCTCCGGTGAGCTGTGTCACTCTGAGTGCCCCGGGAAGCGGAAGCTACTGGCAGGTAACATTGCGCCGTGGGCAACTGCACAAGCGCCCGCGGTTGACCGGGCGTCAACGGACGCGCAAGGCTGCGCCCGTGACCGGGCGAGCGATCGCCACACCAACAGGAGGGTCGTCGAAACGCGATGAACATCGTCGTACTCGTCAAGCAGGTGCCCGATTCGGGCGCGGACCGCAACCTGCGTCCTGACGACAACACCGTCGACCGCGGTTCGGCGAACAACGTCATCAACGAGATGGACGAGTACGCCATCGAGGAGGCGTTGAAGATCAAGGAGGCGCACGGCGGCGAGGTCACCATCCTGACCATGGGTCCGGACCGGGCGACCGAGTCGATCCGCAAGGCGCTCTCCATGGGCCCGGACAAGGCCGTGCACGTGGTGGACGACGCCCTGCACGGGTCCTGCGCCGTGGCCACCTCGAAGGTGCTCGCCGCCGCCCTCGGTCAGCTCAACGCCGACCTGGTCATCTGCGGCGCCGAGTCCACCGACGGCCGGGTCCAGGTGATGCCCCACATGATCGCCGAGCGGCTGGGCGTCGCGGCGCTGACCGGCGCCCGCAAGCTCACCGTGGACGGCGCCACCCTGACCGTCGAGCGGCAGACCGAGGAGGGCTACGAGGTGGTCACCGCCTCGACCCCGGCCGTGGTCTCCGTCTGGGACACCATCAACGAGCCGCGCTACCCGTCCTTCAAGGGCATCATGGCCGCCAAGAAGAAGCCGGTGCAGACGCTCTCCCTGGGTGACCTCGGCGTCGCCCCGACCGAGGTGGGCTTCGACGGCGCGACCAGCGCCGTGCTGGAGCACACCAAGCGCCCGCCGCGTTCCGGCGGCGCGAAGATCACCGACGAGGGCGAGGGCGGCGTCAAGCTGGTCGAGTTCCTCGCCACCGAGAAGTTCGTGTGAGAGGTCTGGACATGTCTGAGGTTCTCGTCGTCGTCGAAGCCACCCGGGAATTCGGCGTCAAGAAGGTCACCCTGGAGATGCTCACCCTCGCCCGCGAGCTGGGCACCCCGAGCGCGGTGGTGCTCGGCGGCGCCGGCGCTGCCGAGGCGCTGAGCGCCAAGCTGGGCGAGTACGGCGCGGAGAAGATCTACGCCGCCGAGAGCGAGGAGATCGACGGCTACCTGGTGGCCCCGAAGGCCACCGTGCTGGCCGAGCTGGTCACGCGGGTGCAGCCGGCCGCCGTGCTGCTCGCCTCCGCGCAGGAGGGCAAGGAGATCGCCGCCCGCCTCGCCGTCAAGCTGGACAACGGCATCCTGACCGACGTGGTCGGCCTCGACGCCGACGGCACCGCGACCCAGGTCGCCTTCGCCGGCTCCACCATCGTCAAGTCCAAGGTCACCAAGGGCCTGCCGCTGGTCACCGTCCGGCCGAACTCGGTCAACCCGACCCCGGCGCCGGCCACCCCGGCCGTCGAGCAGCTCACGGTGGCGGTCACCGACACCGACAAGCTGGCCAAGGTCGTGGACCGGGTCGCCGAGCAGAAGGGCTCCCGCCCCGAGCTGACCGAGGCCGGGATCGTGGTCTCCGGCGGTCGCGGTGTCGGCAACGCCGACAACTTCAAGCTGGTCGAGGAGCTGGCCGACCTGCTCGGCGGCGCCGTCGGCGCGTCCCGCGCGGCGGTCGACTCCGGCTACTACCCCCACCAGTTCCAGGTGGGCCAGACCGGCAAGACGGTCTCCCCGCAGCTCTACGTCGCGCTGGGCATCTCCGGCGCGATCCAGCACCGGGCCGGCATGCAGACCTCGAAGACGATCGTCGCCGTGAACAAGGACGGCGAGGCCCCGATCTTCGAGCTGGCCGACTTCGGCGTGGTGGGCGACCTGTTCAAGGTCGTCCCGCAGGCCGCCGAGGAGATCCGCAAGCGGAAGTGACGCCCGCGTCGGGCGCCGTCACGCCGGGCCCGACGTGACGCAGATACAGCGAAAGAGTGGCCATTCCGCGAAGGATGGCCACTCTTTCGCTGTATCTGCTCCCGTTCGCCGTCGCGGCGGGAAGGGAGCTGATCGGCGGGCCGGGGAGCTGAGCCGGCCCGCCGATCAGCCCGTCAAGGTGCCCCTCAGCAGGCTGTCGCCGGAGTGGGCGGGCTTGTTGTCGTACTGCTCGGCGGAGACGTCGACAACCGAGTATGCCTGAAGATCGACATTAGGTGGTAGTGGGAGCAGCGCGTCTCCTGACGAGTCGCGCAGCACACCGATCGAGAACATCCTCATGTTGGTCGGGTTGATCAGCCAGACCTCGTAATACCCCGGAACGTCCGGGAGATTCGCCACGTGCAGGTGCAGTCGGCCGTCGGTGAAGATCCGGGCGTCGCCGTTGGCGTCCTTCGGCGTCGTCCCGTACGCGGCCAGCGAGCCGCTGGCCAGGACGGCCGGTTGCGGCGCCGGGTCCTGGTCGGTGCCGTCGAGCACGGCGAGCGTGCCGACCACGCCGAGGACGGCGGCGGCGGTGGCCGTCACCAGGGTCGTCGCCCAGCGCGGCCAGCTCCGGCGCCGGCCGGCGCGGTCGCGGCCCGCCCGCACCGGGGCGTCGACCGCCTCGGACGGCGTCCGTCGGCGCGCCTCGGTCAGCGAGGGCAGCGCCTGCGCAGCCCCGATCTCCGCGACGATGCCCTGCCAGACGTGCTCGGGCGGGTCGGGCAGGTCGCGCAGGCCCTGGGTGTCGGCGCCGAGGCCGGCGACGTGCTGGAGGGCCTCCATCTCGCCCCGGCAGGTGGCGCAGGTGCCGAGGTGGTCGGTCTCGCCGTTGTCCGCCTCGCTCTCACCGAGCGCCAGAAAGACCAGCCGGTCGTGGGCCAGGTGCTGCACCGTCCACCTCCCATCTGCGTTTCAAGCTCGCCATGCCGCGTCGGATGTGACTCTTGACGGTGCCCAGCGGCACTCCGGTCACCGTCGATATCTGCTGGTGTGTCAGGTCGTCGTAGAAGGCCAACTCCAGCATGCGCCGCTGGTCGTCCGGGAGCCGGGCCAGCTCGTCGGCGACCACCAGCCGGTCGACCACCGAATCCGGGTCGGGGCCGGTGGCGGCCGGTTCGGGCAGTTGCCGCACCGTCTCCACCACCCGGGTCTCCCGGGCGGACGCCCGCAGCCGGTCGATCACCTTGCGCCGCCCGATGCCGAGCAGCCAGCCGATCAGCGAGCCCTTGGCCGGGTCGAAGGTCTCCCGTCCGAGCCAGGCCGCCACGAAGGTGGCCTGGGTGACGTCCTCCGCGTCGCTGCGGTTGGCCAGCGTGCTGGTGGCCAGGTGGAGCACCGCCCGGCCGTACCGGTCGTACGCCTCCCGCAGCGCGGTCTCGTCGCCCGCGCGGAACCGGTCCGCCAGGTCGTCCTGGGGTGGGGGGTCCGGCTCCTGTCCTACCGCCGTCACCGGGCGGCTCGCCTTCCGTGGGGCATGCCCGACTGTAGCTCCCACAGCCATCGCCCCACTCTCCCGCCTCCGCTGTCCCGAGTCCTCTCATCTGCTCTTCGTCGCCGGGGGTGCTCCCGGATGCGGTCCGGGCCAGGAAAAAGAAATCCGCGCCGACTGCATCCGGCGGTGAGAACCGCGGCGTAACCCGTTCTGCAAGCCAGGCCTGACGAATCAGCACCAATCACCAGGAGGCAGACAATGCAGCTCTCGATCTTCCGTCGGGTCGCCGCGGGTGGCGCGGTCGCCGCGCTGACGTTCGCCGGCGTCGGCGCCGTCACCATCAGCCCCGCCTACGCCGCCTCGTCCAAGGTCTCCGTCGTGCACGGGATCCCGGACACCCCGGTCGACGTGTACGTCAACGGCGAGAAGACGCTGGACAACTTCAAGCCGGGCGACGTCGCCGGCCCGCTGAGCCTGCCCGAGGGCGCGTACGACATCGCCCTGACCAAGCCGGGTGAGGCGATCGACAAGGCGATCCTCACCGTCGACGACGCCGAGGTCCCGGGCGGGGCGAACCTCAGCCTCGCCGCGCACCTCGACGAGGCCGGCAAGCCGAAGATCACCCCGTTCGCCAACGACACCTCCAAGGTGGACGCGGGCAAGGCCCGGCTGATCGTCCGGCACACCGCGGCCGCCCCGGCCGTCGACGTGCGGGCCGGCGGCACGCCGGTCTTCGAGGGCCTGACCAACCCGAACGAGGCCAAGGGTGACGTCGACGCCGGCACCGTCAAGGCGGACGTGGTGCTCGCCGGCACCGAGACCGTGGCGATCGGCCCGGCGGACCTGAACCTCAAGGAGGGCACCGCCACGATCGTCTACGCGATCGGCTCGGCCGAGGCCAAGAACCTCGACCTGGTCGCCCAGACCATCACCGGGCTGCACTCCGCGCCGGGCGGCGTGCCCAGCGGCTCCGGCGGCCAGGCCGGTACCGGCGTGGACACCTGGTGGTACGTGCTGGCCGGCGCCGGCGCGCTGCTGCTGGTCGGCGGCGGGGCGCGGGTGGCCACCACCCGGACCGGTCGCAAGTGACGGTGCGCAACCGCGGGGCGCTGGCGGCCATGGCCGCCGGCGTCGCCGCGCTCACCGTCGCGACCCTGGTCGCGTGCGGGTCACAGCCGGCCGAGGACGTCGGCTCCGACGACGCCGCGGCCCTGGCCAGTGCCACCCCGGCCCCGTCGGCCACCGCCGGCGGCTCGTCGGTCCCGGTCACCTCGGGCGAGCTGCCCGCCGGCGGGGAGAGCGTCCCGCCGGTGAAGCTGAGCATTTCGGCGATCGGCGTCACGGCCACCGTCAACCCGGTCGGCATCAACCGGCGCACCAACGAGTTCGAGGTGCCGCCGAGCGTCGACCAGATCGGCTGGTACCGCTACGGTCCCGGCCTGGAGGCCGAGGCCGGCTCGGTGGTGATCGCCGGGCACGTGGACAGCGCCGAGCAGGGCAAGGGGGCGTTCTTCCGGCTGCGCGAGCTGGACCGCGACGACACCCTCACCGTCACCGGCGCCGACGGCGAGCAGCGGGCGTACCGGGTGGTCGCCCGCGAGGAGTACGCCAAGACGAAGATCCCGCTGGAGCGGTACTTCGCCCGGGACGGCAAGCCGCGGCTGACGCTGATCACCTGCGGGGGCCCGTTCGACCCGAAGACCCGGCACTACCGGGACAACATCGTCGTCACCGCCGTACCGGCCTGAGCGGTGACCGTCGGGGCGGGGAGGGCGCCCTCCCCGCCCCGACGCCGGGCCCGCAGGGCCGGTGGTCCGGCGTCCGGCGGGTCGGCTCTGGGCCGTTAGGCTGAACCGTGATGGCATACCTGGATCACGCGGCGACGACCCCGATGCTCGACGAGGCGTTGGAGGCGTACGTCGCCACCGCCCGTGAGGTCGGCAACGCGTCGTCGCTGCACGCGGCGGGCCGGCGTGCCCGGCGGCGGGTCGAGGAGTCGCGGGAGCGGGTCGCCGCCGCGCTGGGCGCCCGCCCCTCCGAGGTCGTCTTCACCGGTGGCGGCACGGAGAGCGACAACCTGGCGGTCAAGGGGATCTTCTGGGCCCGCCGCGCCGCCGACCCGGGCCGGGTCCGCGTGGTCTCCAGCGCGGTGGAGCACCACGCGGTGCTCGACGCGGTGGACTGGCTGGCCGAGCACGAGCGCGCCGAGGTGGACTGGCTGCCGGTGGACGCGGCCGGCCGGCTGGACCCGGAGCGGCTCCGCGCCGAGCTGGCCGCGCACGCCGACCGGGTGGCCCTGGTCACCGCGATGTGGGCCAACAACGAGGTGGGCACCGTCCAGCCGGCGGCCGAGCTGGCCGCGGTCGCGGCCGCGCACGGGGTGCCGTTCCACACCGACGCGATCCAGGCGGTCGGTCAGGTGCCGGTGGACTTCGCCGCCAGCGGCGTCTCGGCGCTCACCGTCACCGGGCACAAGCTCGGCGGGCCGACCGGCGTCGGCGCCCTGCTGCTGGCCCGCGACGTGCCGGCCACCCCGCTGCTGCACGGCGGCGGCCAGGAGCGCGACGTGCGCTCCGGGACGCTCGACACCGCCGGCATCGTGGCCTTCGCGGTCGCCGTCGAGGCCGCGGTGAAGGGCCAGCAGGAGTACGCCGTACGAGTGGCTGCGCTCCGCGACGACCTGGTACGGCGGGTGCGGGAGGCGGTGCCCGAGGTGATCTTCAACGGTGACCGGGCCGACCGGTTGCCGGGCAACGCGCACTTCTCCTTCCCCGGCTGCGAGGGGGACGCGCTGCTGCTCCTGCTCGACGCCCAGGGCATCGCCTGCTCCACCGGCTCGGCCTGCTCGGCCGGGGTGGCCCAGCCCTCGCACGTGCTGATCGCGATGGGCGCCGACGACGACCGGGCCCGTTCCTCGCTGCGCTTCACCCTCGGCCACACCAGCACCCCCGCCGACGTCGACGCCCTGATCGCCGCCCTCCCGGCAGCCGTCGACCGGGCCCGCCGCGCGGCCGCCCTGCGTACCCCCCGCTGACCCGCCGCCGGCCGGCGCGGTCGCGCCCGGTTGGTCCCGCCGGCGGTGCCCTGGTGCGCGGGCGGCGGTGACCGGCGGCGCAGCCGGGTGCCGGGGGTGGGAACGGCGGTGCGGAGGCGGATAGGGTCGTGGGGTGCGGGAGGTGACACGGTGAGGGTTCTGGCGGCGATGTCGGGCGGGGTGGACTCCGCTGTCGCGGCGGCGCGCGCCGTGGAGGCGGGGCACGACGTGACCGGGGTGCACCTGGCGCTGGCCCGCAACCCGCAGACCTACCGCACCGGGGCGCGCGGCTGCTGCACCCTGGAGGACTCCCGGGACGCCCGGCGGGCCGCCGACGTGATCGGCATCCCGTTCTACGTGTGGGACATGGCCGAGCGCTTCCACGCCGACGTGGTGGACGACTTCGTCGCCGAGTACGCGGCCGGCCGCACCCCGAACCCCTGCCTGCGCTGCAACGAGAAGATCAAGTTCGCGGCGGTGCTGGACCGGGCGGTGGCGCTGGGCTTCGACGCGGTGGTCACCGGCCACCACGCCCGGCTCGGCGCGGACGGCTTGCTGCGCCGCAGCGTCGACCTGGCCAAGGACCAGTCGTACGTGCTCGCCGTGCTGACCCGCGAGCAGCTCGACCGCTCCCTCTTCCCGCTCGGCGACTCCACCAAGGCGCAGGTCCGCGAGGAGGCGGCCCGGCGCGGGCTGGCGGTGGCCGACAAGCCCGACTCGCACGACATCTGCTTCATCGCCGACGGCGACACCCGCGGCTTCCTCGCCGGCCGGCTCGGCGAGGCCCCCGGCGACGTGGTCGACGCGCTCACCGGCACGGTGGTCGGCAGCCACAGCGGCGCGTACGCGTACACCGTCGGGCAGCGGCGCGGCCTGCACCTGGACCGGCCCGCCCCGGACGGCCGCCCCCGCTACGTGCTCTCCATCACGCCGAAGACCAACACCGTGACCGTCGGCCCGGCCGAGGCGCTGGACGTCTCCCGGGTGCACGCCACCCGTCCGGTCTGGACCGGCGGCGAGCCGCCGGCCGTGCCGGTCGAGTGCGAGGTGCAGCTGCGCGCCCACGGCGACGTGGTCCCCGCCACCGTCGAGCTGGCCGGCGACACGCTCCGCGCCGAGCTGCGCCGCCCGGTGCGCGGGGTGGCCGCCGGGCAGGCGCTCGTCGCGTACCGGCCGGACCCGGCCGGGGACGTGGTGCTCGGCTCGGCCACCATCACCGACTGACCGCTGCCGTCCGCCGCCGGCCGGCGCCGCCGAAGGGCTACCCTTCGGCCGTGACTGATCAGCCTTGGCCCTGGCCCGCGGGGGCGGCAACCGGTATCGGTTCGCTGCCCGGCACCGACATCGCCGAAGCGCAGCGGGTCGTCCTCGGCGAGCTGCCCGCCCTGCCTCACCTGCCCGAACTGCCCGAGCGCGGCCCCGGCGCCGACCTGATCGGCCGTACGGGCGGTCTGCTGGTGGAGCTGCCGGTGGAGCTCTACGCGGCCCGCTGGCGGGTCGCGCTGCGCCCCGGCCGGGACCTGCGCCGGGCCCGGGACCTCATGGAACGCGACCTGGACCAGCTCGCCGAGCAGGCCGAGGGGTACGCCGGGCCGGTGAAGGTCCAGGCCGCCGGGCCGTTCACCCTGGCCGCGTCGCTGGAGCTGCCGATCGGCGGTCGGATGCTGCGCGACCCCGGCGCGGTGCGGGACCTGGCCGGCTCCCTCGCAGAGGGACTGCGGCGGCACGTCGAGGCGGTGGCCACCCGGCTGCCCCAGGCGTCGGTACTGCTGCAACTGGACGAGCCGTCCCTGCCGGCGGTGCTCGCCGGCCGGGTGCCCACCGAGAGCGGGTTCGGCGCCCACCGGCCGGTGGAGTCCGAGGTGGCCCGCGCGCTGCTGCGCGGCGTCGTCGACACCGCCGGGGTGCCCACCGTGGTGCACTGCTGCGCGCCGGACGTGCCGCTGGAGCTGATCCGCTCAGCCGGGGCGGTCGGGGTCGCGCTGGACCTCGCCCTGGTCACCGACCTGGACCCGCTCGGCGAGGCGATCGACGCCGGGCTCGGGCTCTTCGCCGGGGCCGCGCCCACGCTGCCGCCGTCCGCCGGTCGCGCGCCGACCTCGGCCGAGGTCGCCGACCGGGTACGCACGCTCTGGGACCGCCTCGGCTTCCCGCGCCGGCGCCTCGCCGAGCAGGTGGTCGTCACCCCGGCCTGCGGTCTCGCGGGCGCCACCGGGGGGTACGCCCGGGCGGTGCTGGCCGCCTGCCGCGACGCCGGCCGCCGGCTGCACGAGGACTGAGGGTTTTCCGTCGTACCCGCTGGGCAGGATGAGCGTCATGATTGGACAGCTGCGTTCAGTGGTGATCGACTGCCCCGACCCGCGGGCCCTGGCCGGCTTCTACGCGGAGCTGCTCGGCCTGTCGCTGGTGGAGGACGATTCCGACGGCGACGACTGGGTGGTGCTCGGCGGCCCGCCCGGGCACCAGCCGCGGATCGCCTTCCAGCAGGCGCTCGACCTGCGGCCCCCGGCCTGGCCGGACCCGGAGCGGCCCCAGCAGTTCCACCTCGACGTGACCGTCGACGACATCGAGGCCGCGGAGAAGGCGGCGCTCGCCCTCGGCGCGCGCCGGCTGCCCGGCGAGGGCGAGGGCTTCCGGGTCTACGCCGACCCGTCCGGTCACCCGTTCTGCCTCTGCTGGGACTGACCCGGGGGCCTGGCGCGGGTGGCGGCCGGGCGGCATGATCGCGGGCGTGATCGACTCCTCGCCCCGCCGCGCCTCCGGTTTGCTCTTCGGCCTCGCCTTCGGCGACGCCCTCGGCAAGCCGACGGAGTTCCTGACCGTCGCCGAGATCACCCGTCGCTACGGCCCGGGCGGCCCTCGTGAGCTGGCCGGCGAGCCGGCGCTGGTCACCGACGACACGCAGATGGCCCTGGCCGTGGCGTGGGCGCTGCACGACGCGTCCGCGTACACCCCGGAGGTGGTCGAGCCGCTGCTGCGCCAGCGCTTCGGCGAGTGGGCGGTCAGTCCGGACAACAACCGCGCCCCAGGGATGACCTGCCTGCGGGCCTGCGCCGAGCTGGGCCGCGGGCTGCGTTGGCAGGAGGCGACCGTGGCCGGCTCGAAGGGGTGCGGCGCGAACATGCGGGTCACCCCGGTCGGGCTGCTCGACGTCGACCTGGACACCCTCGCCGGGCTGGCCCAGCTCCAGGCCGGGCTGACCCACGGTCACCCGACCGCCCTGGCGGCCAGCGAGCTGACCGCGTACGCGGTGCGGCTGCTGCGCGACGGCGCGGCCCTGGCCGACCTGCCCGACCTGCTGATCGCGCGGGCGCAGGAGCAGCGGCGGGCCTACCGCGCCGACTGGCTCGGCGACCTGTGGCAGCGGCCCGGCGCGACGTCCCCGGAGGAGTTCGTCGCCCGGGGCTGGGACGAGTGCCGGCAGGTGCTGGACCGGCTGGTCGCCGCGCTGGGCCGACCCGATGACGGCGGCGACCCGTGCCGGGACACCGGCGAGGGGTGGATCGCCGAGGAGGCGCTGGCCACCGCCCTGCTCTGCGCGCTGCGCCACCCCGACGACCCGGTCGACGCGATCGCCCGGGGCGCGACCACCGCCGGCGACTCCGACTCGATCGCCGCCCTGGCCGGCGCCTTCGTCGGCGCCGCCCACGGCATGCCGGCCTGGCCGCAGGACTGGTCCCCCCGCATCGAGTACACCGACCAGCTCACCACCCTCGCCACCCCCTGGGACTAACCC
>NZ_JBPQTL010000024.1:0-66645 GCF_051386295.1 Micromonospora sp. URMC 105
CCGCGCCTCGCTCAGCGTCTACCTGGGGTCGTGCCTCGCCGCCGCCACCGCCGGCGGTCAGGGCCGGCGCGGGCGGCGGGTCAGCGCGAAGCCGACCACGCCGGCCACGGCGGCGAGGACCCCGCCGAGGGTGCTCCAGATCCAGCGCGAGCCGAGGGCGGGCAGCCAGTCGGCGATCCCGCCGTCCGCCTCCTCGGCCGGAGCCGCCGCCGGTTCCCCGGTCAGCACCGTGCCGGCCTTCGTGTTCGACACCAGCGGCGCCTTCAGCTCGCCGTCGTCGCGCGAGCCCTCGCCGTCCGCGCCGACCAGCAGTTCGACGTCGATCGGGAGGCCCAGGTCGGGCTCGGGCAGGTCGGTCACCGACAGCCGGACGTAGTACGTGCCGGGCAGCGGGTCGGCCGACCACGGCTCGGCCCAGGAGCGCACCTCGCGCAGGGTGCAGCCCAGCGAGACGCTGCCGGCGGAGGCGTCGACGGTGGGGGTCTGCGCCCCGGCCGTGCAGGCCTGCCGGCGGCGCAGCCCGTCGAAGACCTCCACCGTCCAGGTGGAGGCGCCGGTGCGGGCCTTCGGGAAGGAGACCGTCGCGCTGATCTCGTGCCGCTGCCCGGCCGAGGCCGGGAACGACCAGTAGAGGTGGTCGCCGGTCGAGGCGCTGATCCGTACCGGCTGGCCGGCGGCGATGCCGGTGGCGGTGAGGAAGGACGTGCCGGCCCGCGCGACCGGGGTGGCGCCGGGCGAGGGGGTGGGGACGGCGGCCGCGGCGGGCACGGCCGGGAGGGCCAGCGCGCCGGCGAGCGCCACGCCGGCCACGATCATCGGGGTACGCATCTCAGTTCTCCCTCCAGGTGGCGACCCACCAGCGGGTGAGCAGCCCGGCGACCAGGCCGGTGAGCAGGCCGGCCAGGGTGAGCAGGGCGAGCAGCAGCCAGCCCCGGCCCAGATCCGGCGCGGCCGGGGCGGGGGAGGAGGCGACCACGTCGACGGTCAGCTCGACCGGCATTCCCGGCGTCACCCGGGTGCCCGGCCGGGGCGCGAAGGAGTTGCTCACCACCAGGCACACCGTCGTGGCGGGCCCGGACGCCGCATCGGCGGCGGGCGTCGGCGTGGCCCCGTCCTCCGTCGCCGACCAGCGCAGGCCGGCCGAGACCACGTCGGTACGCCCACTGCCGGCGTCCACCCCGCGCACCAGTTCCCGGCCGTCGGCGGTGGTGGCCCGCAGCAGCACCCCGTGGTCCGGGTTGATCGGCCGGTCCAGCGCCAGGCTGACCGAGGCGCGCAGCTCCTGCCCCGGCCGGACCGGCACCCGGTACCAGCGGTGCTCGGAGAACGCCTCCCGGTCGCTGTACACGCCGGGGGCGAGCAGCGGCGCCTTGGCGCAGTCCGGCGTACCGCCGACCACGGTGGGCGTGGCGGTGTACGTCTGATTCGCCCGGTCCACCAGCTGCTTGATCCGGCCGCTCAGCTCCTCGGCGCTCTGCGCCGCCGTGTACGTGCCGCCGGTCGCACCGGCGATGCAGAGCAACTGCCGGCGTACCTTCTCGTCGGGGGCCAGGCCGAGCGTGTCGACCACCAGCTTCGTGCCCTGGGCGGCCAGCTCGCGGGCGACCTCGCAGGGGTCCGGCGGGGCGCAGGTGTCCTCGCCGTCGGTGATCAGCACGATCCGTCGGGTGGTGCTGCCGGTGCCGAGGTCTTGGGCGGCCGAGCGGAGCGCCAGCCCGACCGGGGTGAAGCCGGTCGGCCGCAGCGTGGCCACGGCGGCCTTCGCCTGCACCCGGTCGACCGGCCCGACCGGCACGATCTGCTGGGTGTCCAGGCAGCCCTGCTTCTTGTCCTTGCCCCGGTAGGTCGCGCCGAGCACCCGGATGCCGAGCTGGGTCTCCTCGGGCAGCGCGTCGACCACCTCGTTGAACGCCTGCTGGGCCACCGAGATCCGGCTGCGGCCGTCGATGTCCCGGGCCCGCATCGAGCCGCTGACGTCGAGCACCAGCTCGACCTTCGGCGGCTCGGCGGGTGTCTCCTCGTCCGCCACGGCCGGCGCGGGACCGGTCAGCACGGTGGCCGCCAGCAGTCCGATCAGGACGGCCGTCGAACGTCTCTTGTTGATCACCGGGCGGAGTGTAGTGCGGTCCACTCTGGATGATCATCCGGGGCGCGGCGGGCCGTGGTCACCGTCTGCGGCGCCCGGATCGGCGGCCGGCGCCGGACCGCCCGGGTGGGATCCGGTGGTCTCCCGTCGATCTCCCGGAAGCCGTCGGGGTGCCGGCGCCTCCGCCGTCCGTCCCCGTGCCGATCCTCCTGATCGGGCAGGAATCGGTACGGACCCGCTCGCCGTCGGCGGCGGATCGTGGAGCGGTCGGTGACCATGTGTCAACTGTCGGACGTAAACCTTTTGCCCGGCCCGGCATCCGTCGGAAATCTGACCCAAGTCGACCCGTTGTGCCGGTGCCGAAGGGTGGTTAAGCTCTGTCTTGCGCGCCCCAATCGCCCGCTTCCCCCGTGGCAGGCGATCGGGGCGCGCGCTATTTGTGCGCCACTTCCGCGCCCCCGTCGGCGCCGCCGCCGCCCAGCTCGCGGCCGCAGCCGGCGGCGTTCTCCCGCCGGCTGCATCAAGATCCACGCAGCCACCCCGCCCCGCCGACGGCTCGGGGCCGCTGCGGGAGTACGGGATCAGATCCAGCGGCCGTCCAGCCACATGCGGGCCGACCAGTCGTCGTACGGCAGCAGGTTGCCCACGAAGATCGGGTAGAAGTACGCGAAGCAGAGCGCCACCAGCAGCACGTACGCGCCGACGATCACCCCGCCGATCAGGCGACGGTCGTCGTCACGCGCCAGGTCGGCCTCGCTCGCCGCGACCCCCGCACCGGTGGCGGGGGTGACGATCGCGCCCAGTACGTAGACCACCGCCAGCACCAGGAACGGCAGCGCGGGGGCGGCGTAGAAGGAGAACATCGTCCGGCCGTCGAGGGCGAACCAGAACCACGGCAGCAGGCCGGCGGCCAGGGTCAGCAGGATCGCCCCGGCCCGCCAGTCCCGCCGGGCCAGGCCCAGCCAGGCGGTCGCGACCAGCGCCGGCAGGAACGACCACCAGAGCAGCGGCGTACCCAGCAGCAGGATCTCCGAGGCGCAGCTCGGCGCCCCGCAACTGCCGTCACCCGACCAGTAGAAGGCCACCGGCCGGCCGAGCAGCAGCCACTGCCACGGCCACGACTGGTACTTGTGCGGGGTCACCAGCCCGGTGTGGAAGTCGAACGCCGCCCGGTGGTAGTGGTACAGGTTGTTCAGCGCGCCGAGGATCGGGGTGTCGCTCAGCCCGGCGACGGTGGGGTAGCGGGAAGCCAGCCGGTAGTAGCCGTCGTCGCCGAGCAGCCAGCCCGACCAGGTGGCCACGTACGTCAGCACCAGCAGCAGCCCGGCGAGCACCAGCCAGGGCAGCTCGTCGAGGACCGTGTCCCGCCACGGGCGGCGTGCCCCGGCGGAGCGGCGGACGCCGACCTCCCAGAGCAGTACCAGCAGCGCGAACGCCGGCACGAAGTAGAGGGCGCTCCACTTCACCGCGACCGCGCAGCCGAGCAGCACCCCGGCGGCCAGCCGCCACCAGGGCCAGGTCCGCCAGCCGCCGGCCGGCCGCCCGGCCCGCCCCGGCGCGCCCGGGTCCAGCCCGTCCTCCAGCGCCCGGGCCCAACGCCGCCGCCGGGCGTCCCGGTCCAGCACCAGGGCGCCGAACGCGGCCAGCACGAACAGCAGCAGGAAGATGTCGAGCAGCGCGGTGCGGGACAGCACCAGGTGGAAGCCGTCCAGCGCGAGCAGCAGACCGGCGGCGCAGCCCAGGGTGGTGGAGCGGAACATCCGCCGGGCGATCCGGGTCAGTATCAGCACGGAGAGGATGCCGGCCACCGCCGCCGAGAACCGCCAGCCGAACTCCGGGGCGGTGGTCAGCAGGTGCCCCGGCACCGAGATGTTGTGCTCCTGGTCGGAGTAGCCGAAGGCCCACTCACCGAGCCCGATGAGCCACTTGCCCAGCGGCGGGTGCACCACGTACGACGGGCCGTTGTCCTTGTAGTTCCACTCGACGCCCTTGTCGATCAGGCCGTAGCCGTCGCGGGCGTAGTAGATCTCGTCGAAGATCTTGCCCTTGGGCTTGCTCAGGCCGAGCAGGCGCAGGATCGCGGCGATCGCCACCACCACGGCGGTGGCGATCCAGGAGTGCACGTCCAACCGGGCCTCGACCGTGGCGAGCCGGCGGCGCACGACGGCCGGAACCCCGCCACCGTCGCTGGTCGGGGTCCCCTGGTCGGGTCCGGTCTCGTTCGCGCTCTGTGCTGTCGACGCACTCGTCACCCGGCGATCGTAGGCTCTGAAGGTGCCCGGTGGCGCCCACCGCCGCCGAGACCGGCACGCTCGTCGATGAAGGAGCGCATCACGTGGGTGAAAAGTCCGAGCTCGGGCGCCTGGTCCTGCTCGGCGCGCCGCTGGGCAACCCGGCCGACGCCTCCGCGCGGTTCCGCGAGGTGCTCGCCACCGCCGACGTGGTGGCCGCCGAGGACACCCGCCGCCTCACCCGGCTGGCCCGCGACCTCGACGTCACCGTCGCCGGCCGGATCGTCTCCTACTTCGAGGGCAACGAGGAGCGGCGTACCCCCGAACTGGTCGACGTGCTGACCGCCGGATACCAGGTCGCGCTGGTCACCGACGGCGGCATGCCCAGCGTCTCCGACCCCGGCTACCGGCTGGTCCGGGGCGCGCTGGACGCCGGCGTGCCGGTCACCTGCGCGCCCGGCCCCACCGCCGTGACCACCGCGCTGGCGCTGTCCGGCCTGCCCAGTGACCGGTTCTGCTTCGAGGGCTTTCTGCCCCGCTCGCCCGGCGGCCGGCGCTCCCGGCTCCGCGCCCTGGCCGCCGAGGAGCGGACCCTGGTGTTCTTCGAGGCCCCGCACCGGATCGCCGGCGCGCTGGCCGACCTCGCCGCCACCTTCGGCGCCGACCGCCCGGCCGCGCTCTGCCGCGAACTGACCAAGACGTACGAGGAGATCGTCCGCCGGCCGCTCGGCGAGCTGGCGGACTGGGCGGCCGAGGGGGAACCGCGCGGCGAGATCACCCTGGTGGTCGCCGGGGCACCGGAACGGACGGCGGAACGCCCCGACGACGACACGCTGCGCGCGGCGGTGGCCGAGCGGGAGGCCGCCGGGCTGTCCCGGCGCGACGCCATCAGCGAGGTCGCCGCCGGGTACGGGCTGCGCCGCCGCGACGTCTACACCGTCGTGCACGCCTGAGGCGGGCGCCTCACCAGGCGACGACCAGGAAGCCCAGCGTGATCAGCGCCGGCCCGCCGTACGCGCCGGCCGTCGCCCAGCGCCGGTGCCGCGCGTCGGCCAGCCGCAACGCCCCGGTCCCCCGGGCGATGCCGGCGCCGCAGCCGGTGATCACCAGCAGCCCGAGCAGCCAGCGCAGGTGCCGGCCGATCCCGGTGTCGGCGTACGCGGTGTCGTCGCCCGGCCCGGTCATCCTCGCCGGCAGCGCCGTACCGGTGGCGCGGCGCTCGCTCGGCACCCCGGTGACCCGGACGCCGTGGGCGAGGAACCGGCCCCGGTCGGCGAAGAAGACGCCCCGGCAGCGCTGGGCCAACCCGTCCCCGGCGCAGTCGGTGATCACCACCGTGCCCTCGGTGGCGTGCCCGACCGCCAGCCAGAACGGGCCGGCGCTCACCCAGGCGAAGAAGGCCGCGACCAGGCTCAGCGTCACCAGCACCGCCAGCCCCTGCACCGGGTCCGGCGGGCGCGGTGCGCGGGTCGCGCGCGGCCGGGCTGGCCCGGCGGGCGGACGCTCGCCGCGCTTCGGCTCCTCGCGCAGCGGAGTGCCGTCCCAGTGCACCTGTTCGATCGGCGGCCAGAAGGCGGCGTCGGCGTCGGCCGTACCCCCGTCGGTGGCGCCGTCGGCGCGCGGGCCGCGCGCCGGCTGACGGACCGGGACCCGGCGCGGGAGCGCGTCGACCGGCGCGCCGGTGGTCGGCTCGACCTCGACGGGCGTCTCGTCCGGCCCCGGGACCACCCGCGGCTGGGGCGCGACCGCGCCGCCCCGCGCCGGCGCGGCCGGGCCGCCCGGCGGGTCCGTCCTGGTGCCGGGGGACTTCTCGTCGCGCCCCGGTGCCGCTCGTCTGCCAGTCACGGCGTTCATTGGACACCGCAGCGGGGGAGAGGCCGGGCAGCTCAGGCCGCGTGTCGGCGACAAATCGGACGAATGGCCGGGGGTGGATCGACCCTCGGCGGTGTCGGCCCCGACACGGGGAGGCCTATTGGTTCGCGGCCACCGGGGCGCGGTCACTAGGCTTGCTGGTCATGAGTCACGTTCTCGCGGCGGTCGCCTGGCCGTACGCCAACGGCCCGCGCCACATCGGCCACGTCTCCGGTTTCGGCGTTCCCTCCGACGTCTTCGCCCGGTACATGCGGATGGCCGGCCACGACGTGCTCATGGTCTCCGGCACCGACGAACACGGCACCCCGATCCAGGTGCAGGCCGACGCCGAGGGGGTCACCCCCCGCGAGCTGGCCGACCGGTACAACCGGGTGATCGCCGAGGACCTGCGGGCGCTGGGCCTCTCCTACGACCTGTTCACCCGCACCACCACCCGCAACCACTACGCGGTGGTGCAGGAGCTGTTCCAGGGGCTGCACCGCAACGGCTACATCGTGCCCAAGGTCACCACCGGTGCGATCTCCCCGTCGACCGGCCGGACCCTGCCGGACCGCTACATCGAGGGCACCTGCCCGATCTGCGGCTACGACAGCGCCCGCGGCGACCAGTGCGACAACTGCGGCAACCAGCTCGACCCGGTCGACCTGATCGACCCGAAGTCGAAGATCAACGGCGAGACGCCGAAGTTCGTCGAGACCGAGCACTTCTTCCTCGACCTGCCCGCCCTGGCCGACGTGCTGCGGCACTGGCTGGACGCCCGGGAGGGCTGGCGGCCCAACGTGCTGCGCTTCTCGAAGAACCTGCTCGACGACCTCCAGCCCCGGGCGATCACCCGGGACCTGGAGTGGGGCGTGCCGATCCCGCTCGACGGCTGGCGCGACCGCGGCGACAAGCGGATCTACGTCTGGTTCGACGCGGTGATCGGCTACCTCTCCGCCTCCATCGAGTGGGCCCGCCGCTCCGGTGACCCGGAGGCCTGGCGCAAGTGGTGGTCGGCCGACGGCGAGGGCAAGGACGCCCGCGGCTACTACTTCATGGGCAAGGACAACATCGTCTTCCACTCGGTGATCTGGCCGGCGCTGCTCTCCGGCTACTCCGGCGAGGGCGGCAACGACGGCGAGCCGGGCGAGCTGGGCCCGCTCAACCTCCCCACCGAGGTGGTCTCCAGCGAGTACCTGACCATGGAGGGGCGCAAGTTCTCCTCGTCGCGCAAGGTGGTCATCTACGTCCGGGACTTCCTGGAGCGCTACGACGCCGACGCGCTGCGCTACTTCATCGCCGTGGCCGGCCCGGAGAGCAACGACACCGACTTCACCTGGGCCGAGTTCCTCCGCCGCAACAACGACGAGCTGGTCGCCGGCTGGGGCAACCTGGTCAACCGGTCCATCTCCATGGCGGCGAAGAACTTCGGCGCGATCCCCCCGGTCGACCCGGCCGGGCTCACCGAGGCCGACGAGGCGCTGCTGGCCACCGCCCGGGCCGGCTTCGCCGTCGTCGGCGACCTGATCGCCAAGCACCGGCAGAAGCAGGCCATCGGCGAGGCGATGAAGGTGGTCGCCGAGGCCAACAAGTACCTCTCCGAGCAGGCCCCGTGGAAGCTCAAGGACGAGGCGGACAAGCCGCGGATGGGCACCATTCTGCACGTCGTCCTCCAGGTGGTCAGCGACGCCAACACGCTGCTCACCCCCTTCCTGCCGCACTCCGCGCAGAAGGTGCACGAGCTGCTCGGCGGCACCGGCGTGCACGCGCCGATGCCGGTGATCGAGGACGTCGACGACCTCGACGGCGGCCCGGCGTACCCGGTGCTGACCGGCGACTACACGGCCGGGGCGCGCTGGGAGTCCGTACCGGTGGAGGCCGGCCGGCCGCTCGCGGCGCCGAAGCCGGTCTTCCGCAAGCTCGACCCCTCCATCGTCGAGGAGGAGCTGGCCCGCCTGGCCGGCTGAGACGCACGCGGCGGCGCGGCCCCTGGGGCCGCGCCGCCGGTCTTTCGATCCGTCCCGTCAGGCGCGGGCCATGCTGGGCTGGGCGAAGAAGTTCATGATCGCCTGGTTGACCTCGTCGGCGTGCGTCCAGGGCGTGCCGTGCGGGGCGCCCTTCAACGTGATCAGCTGGCTGTTCGGCAGCATCGGCTGGAGCCGCTGCCCGGTCACCGGGTACGGCAGCACGTTGTCCTTGTCGCCCTGCACGATCAGCACCGGCACGTCGATCCGGGGCAGGTCGGCCCGGAAGTCGGTCTGCCAGGCGTCCACGCTGTCGTGGGTGCCCGTCGCCGAGGCCATCGCGCCGATGTTCCAGTGCGCCCGATACGCCTCCTCGCTGACCCACCTGCCCTTGTTCTCCGAGTAGTTGAAGAAGGCGTCGCAGAAGCTGGTCAGGTAGGCGAACCGGTCGGCCCGGATGGCCTGCTGGAAGCCCTCGAAGAGCTGCTTGTCGACGCCTTCCGGGTTGTCCGCCGTCTTGAGCAGGAAGGGCGCCAGCGGGGCCAGCAGCACCGCCTTGCTCACCCGGCCCGACCCGTACGCGCCCAGGTAGCGGGTCACCTCACCGGTGCCCATCGAGTGCCCCACCAGCATCGCGTCCCGCAGGTTCAGCTCCGTCATCAGCACGTCGAGGTCGGCGGTGAACGTGTCGTAGTCGTACCCCGTCGTCGGCTGGGCGGACGCGCCGAAGCCCCGCCGGTCGTACGTGATCACCCGGTAGCCGGCCCTGAGCAGCGGGATGGACACCTTCTCCCAGGTCGAGCCGCTGAACGGGAACCCGTGGATCAGCACCACCGGCTGACCGGAGCCGTGATCCTCGTAGTACAGGTCGATGGGGGCGGAGTTCTCCGTCCCGACGGTGACGAAAGGCATGCGGGGTCTCCTGATCTCCGATGTCGGACGCCCCCGCGCATTCCCGCGCCACTGCCCGTTATGCGCGCCTCGTCACAGCGCGTACGGCACGTCCACCACCTGGTCGTCGGTGACCTCGCTGCCCGGCGCCCACGTCTCGTAGACGCCCCGCTCGTGGCACTGCGCCCCCGTGCCGACCACCGCGTCCGGATCCGGCCGGCACAGCCGCAACCGCAGCCACCCCGCCTCCTCCCGCAACACCAGGCACGGCACGTCCCGCCAGCGCGCGTACCGCAGCCGCCGGGCCACCGACTCCACCGGGTAGCGGGCGGCCCGGGTCATCGCCAGCACCCGGAACCCGCCCGGCAGGTCGGCCACCGCCTCGTACTCGGTGCCGGCGTAGCGGCCGACGAGCTGGGTGGCCCGGGGCGCCTCCCCGGTGGGCAGGTACTCCTGGTCGGGGGAGAGCCCCGGCACCGCGGCGAGCAGGTGCCGCCACTGCGGTCCGACCATCCGCAACCAGCCGCGCTGCTCCGCCTGGTAGCTGTAGAGCACCACCTCCACCCCCTGCGCGGGGTACGCCACCAGGGTGGCGTTCGCCGGCATGGGCAGGTCGGCGCAGTCCCGGGTGACGAACTCGGGGATCAGCTGCGCGTTGCTCGGCACGAACCCGGTGCCCAGCACCGGCGGGCCGAGCCGGTCCCGGGGCGGCAGCGCCAGCAGGCCCCGGTGCGCCGGGCCGGCCGGCACCTCGTAGTCGACCGGGTCGGCGGCCCGCCAGCGCAGCGCGTACGCCACCTCGTCGCCGCCGCCCACGCCGTCGCCGCGCAGCACCGCCAGCGCCCCCGGCGTACGCAGGTGCGCCACGTCGTGCTCCCGGTAGCAGAAGCCGTGCGGCAGCCAACCCCGCACGTACCCGGCGAGCTGCTGGGCGGAGAGCACCTTGACCATCCGGGTGCCGCGCCGCACCACCGCCGAGGCGCGCACCGCGGTGAGCGTCGGGTCCCCGGCCGCCGCCGGCTGCTGACTGAGCTGGTGCACGTACGCCCAGCCGCGCTCCCGGTGCAGCGGCACCAGCAGCGGCGCGTCCGGCTCCTCGGCCGGCTCCGCCCCGCCGTGCACCGCGCCGACCTCGGTCACGTGCACGAATTTCCGCCACGGCAGCGCGCTGCCCGGCCGGGGCGACCACTCGAAACCGGGTACCTCGTCGGCGCTGAACAGCTCGTACGCCGCGCCCCGGGCGATCTCCTCCGCCGGATAGATCGCGCCCTCGTACCCGACGCGCAAGCCGGTGTCGCTGGCCTGAGGGGTGACGGTCATCCTGCAGACGGTAATCGCGGCTCATGCCAGACCGGTGAACAGTCGATGGCGTCCGAGAAACGTGGGCAGGTGGCGGTGTGTGATGCTGGCCGTGATGAGTGAGCCGACCGAAACCCGCAAGCAGCGGGCCGCCCGCCGGGCGGGGGAGTTCCCGCCCGCGCCGGAGGCGCTGCCCCGCCCCGTGCTCGACAGCCACACCCACCTGGACATCACGGTCAGCGAGGCCGGCGTGCCCGGCGGTGGTCCCGCCGAGGACCCGGTTGCCGCCGCGATCGAGGTGGCCGCCGCCGTCGGCGTGGACCGGCTGGTGCAGGTCGGCGTCGACGTGGCCTCGTCCCACTGGGGCGCCGACGTCGCCGAAGAGTACCCGGCGGTGCTGGCCACCGTCGCGCTGCACCCCAACGAGGCGCCCCGGCTGGCGGACCTCGACGAGGCGCTGCGCGAGATCGAGGCGCTCGCCGCCCGCGACCGGGTCCGGGGCGTCGGCGAGACCGGAATGGACTTCTTCCGTAGCGGCGACGAGGGGCGGGCCGCGCAGGAGGAGAGCTTCCGGGCGCACGTCGCCATCGCCAAGCGGTACGGCAAGGCGCTGGTCATCCACGACCGCGACGCGCACGCCGACGTGCTGCGCATCCTCGACGACGAGGGCGCGCCGGACACCGTGGTGCTGCACTGCTTCTCCGGCGACGCCGAGTTCGCCGCCGAGTGCGTCCGCCGGGGCTACCTGCTCAGCTTCGCCGGCACCGTCACCTTCGGCAGCGCCACCGCGCTGCGCGAGGCCGCCGCGCTGACCCCGCTGGACCAGATCCTGGTCGAGACCGACGCGCCGTACCTGACCCCGATGCCGCACCGGGGGCGGCCGAACGCGTCGTACCTGATCCCGCTGACGGTCCGGTCGTTGGCCGCGACCACCGGCGCGGACCTCGACGAACTCTGCGCCGCCATCTCCGCCACCGGCGACCGGGTCTTCGGCCCGTGGTGAACCGGCCCGGCGCCGCCGCTACGCTACGGGCGTGACCGGACTCCTCGGCCCGGCGGAGATCCGGGAACTGGCCGCCCGCCTGGGCGTCGCCCCCACCAAGAAGCTCGGCCAGAACTTCGTGCACGACCCGAACACGGTCCGCCGGATCGTCACCGCCGCCGGGCTGGCCCCGGACGACGTGGCGCTGGAGGTGGGGCCGGGTCTCGGCTCACTCACCCTGGCCCTGCTGCCGGTCGCCGCTCACGTGCACGCCGTGGAGATCGACCGGACGCTGGCCGGCGCGCTTCCGGAGACCGCCGCCCGGCACGCCGGGCCGGACGCCGGCCGGCTCACCGTGCACCACGCCGACGCGCTGCGGGTCCGCGCCGCCGACCTGGCCGACCCGGCCCCGACCGCGCTGGTGGCGAACCTGCCCTACAACGTCGCGGTGCCGGTGGTGCTGCACCTGCTGGCCGAGCTGCCCACCCTGCGGCAGGGCCTGGTGATGGTGCAGAAGGAGGTCGCCGACCGGCTCGTCGCCGGTCCCGGCTCCAAGGTGTACGGCGTCCCGTCGGTGAAGCTGGCCTGGTACTCCCGGGCCCGGGCCGCGGGGAAGGTACCACCGAACGTGTTCTGGCCGGTGCCCAACGTCGACTCCGGCCTGGTCGCCTTCACCCGCCGCGAGCCGCCCCGCGACGACGTCGCCCGGGAACGGGTGTTCGCCGTGGTGGACGCCGCGTTCGCGCAGCGCCGCAAGACGCTCCGCGCCGCGCTGGCCGGCTGGGCCGGCGGCGCCGACCGGGCGGCCGCGGCGCTCACCGCCGCCGGGGTGGACCCCGGCGCACGCGGGGAGTCACTCACCGTCGAGCAGTTCGCCGCCATCGCCGCGTCGGCTCCGTCCGTCGCGCCCGTCGCGCAGTAGTCTGGCCCCGTGTCCGCGGAGGAGGTGTACCAGTGACCGCGCAGCCGATCGACCCCACCGCCCACGGGATGTGGAGCCCGGACCCCGTTCGGCAGCGGCTGGCCAACCACACCGTCGAGGACGTGCTGGCCCTGCCCGACGACGCCCCCCGCGTCGAGCTGCGTGACGGAGTCCTCGTCGTGGTTCCATCCCCGACCTTCGGTCATCAGACCATCGGCAACCTGCTCTGGACGTGGCTGCGGCAGCACGCGCCGGTCGAGCTGACGCCGGCCACCGCGGTCGGGGTGGCGATCAACTACCGGAACACCCTCGAACCTGACGTGGTCCTGCTGAAGCGTCCGGTGGCGGCCGATCACCACTACTTCGAGCCCGAGCAGGTCGTGCTCGCGGTGGAGGTGGTCTCGCCCGGGACCCGGCGCCGGGACCGGCTGGAGAAGCCGGCCGACTACGCCGACGCGGGCATTCCGCACTACTGGCGGATCGAGCAGGATCCGCTGCACCTGTACGCGTACGACCTGGTCGACGGCCGGTACGAGCCGGTCGCCGACTCCGCCGAGGAGCTGATCGTGACCAAGCCGTTCGACATCCGCCTGCGCCTGCGGGAACTCGCCCCGTGACCGAGGCCTGGCGACCGGACGAAGACGACGAGCAGCAGCGGCGCGGCGCCAGCGGACCGGTCCGGGTCCGGGTGCCGGCCAAGGTCAACCTGCACCTCGGGGTGGGACCGTTGCGCCGCGACGGCTACCACGAGCTGAACACCGTCTACCACGCCATCTCCATCCACGACGAGCTCACCGCCCGCCGTGGCGACACGCTCACCCTGACCATGGAGGGCGAGGGCGCCGGGGAGCTGGCCCTGGACGACACCAACCTGGTGATCCGGGCCGCCCACGCCCTCGCCGGCTACGCCGGGGTGATGCCGCACGCCCGGCTGCACCTGCGCAAGCAGATCCCGCTCGCCGGCGGGCTGGCCGGCGGCAGCGCCGACGCGGCCGCCGCGCTGGTCGCCTGCGACGCGCTCTGGGGCACCGGGCTGTCCCGCGACGAACTGGCCGGCATCGCCGCCGACCTCGGCTCGGACGTGCCCTTCCTGATCCACGGCGGCACCGCCCTCGGCACCGGCCGGGGCGAGGCGGTCAGCCCGGTGCTGGCCCGGCCCACCTCCTGGCACTGGGTGGTCGCCATCGCCGACGGAGGGCTCTCCACCCCGGCCGCCTACCGGGAGCTGGACCGGCTCCGCGACGCCGGCAGCGCCGGTGAGCCGCTGGGCAGCACCGACGCGCTACTCGCCGCGCTGCGCCAGCGCGACCCGCGGGTGCTCGCCGCCACCCTCGGCAACGACCTCCAGGACGCCGCCCTGGCGATGCGCCCGTCGCTGGCCGACACCCTGAAGGCCGGCGAGGCGGCCGGCGCGCTGGCCGGCATCGTCTCCGGCTCCGGCCCCACCTGCGTCTTCCTCGCCACCGACGCCGCCCACGCGGAGCGGATCGCCGGCGAGCTGGAGGCGGCCGAGGTGTGCCGGGAGGCCCGGGTCGCCCACGGGCCGGTCATCGGAGCCCGGATCAGCTGACCTGGCCGGACGCGCCGCCCGCCGGGCACGCGCCTCGACCGCGGCGTGTCCCGGCCGGACCCGGCGACCTGCCGCGCAGCGGGCGGAGCGCAGCGCCGCGCGGGGCCGGCCGGGTGTCCGCGTACCCTGGAAGGCCAGGCGTCCCCAGGTGCCAGCCGGCACCGGGACGCCTTGATCATGGGAGGTGAGGTCGTGGCCAACATCGTCAACCTGGACCGGGTGTCCAAGGGGTACGGCGCCGCCGGGCCGCTGCTCACCGACGTCTCGCTCGGCCTCGACGACGCCGACCGGATCGGCGTGGTCGGCCTCAACGGCGCCGGCAAGTCCACCCTGCTGCGGCTGCTCACCAAGCAGGAGGAACCGGACGCCGGGCGGGTCACCCACCGCCGTGACCTGCGGGTCCTCTGGCTGCCGCAGAGCCTCACGCTCACCCCCGAGGCCACCGTCCGGGACGTGGTGCTCGGCACCGCCTGGCTCGCCCAGAGCATGGGCGCCGAGCACGAGTGGGCCGGCGACGCCGGCGTCCGGGCCATCCTCGACGGCCTCGGCATGCCCCACCTCGGCCTCGACCAGCCCGTCGGCCCGATGTCCGGCGGCGAGCGGCGCCGGGTCGCGCTCGCCGCGCTGCTGGTCCGCGAGTCGGACCTGCTGATCCTCGACGAGCCCACCAACCACCTCGACGTCGGCGGCGTCGACTGGCTGGCCAAGTACCTGGTCGGCCGCAAGGGCGCGCTGGTCGTGGTCACCCACGACCGGTGGTTCCTGGACGCCGTCTGCACCAACACCTGGGAGGTCGCCGACCAGACCGTCCGGGCGTACGAGGGCGGCTTCGCCGCGTGGACGCTGGCCCGCGCCGAACGCGAGCGGGTCGCCGCCGCCACCGAGGCCCGCCGGCAGAACCTGCTCCGCAAGGAGATCGCCTGGCTGCGCCGCGGCCCGCCCGCCCGGACCTCCAAGCCCCGGTTCCGGATCGACGCGGCCAACGCGCTGATCGCCGACGTCCCGCCGCCGCGCGACACCATGTCGCTGCAACGGCTCGCCACCGCCCGGCTCGGCAAGCAGGTGTACGACCTGGAGGACGTCCGGCTGCTCGCCGGCCCGAAGGAGATCCTGCACCGCGCCACCTGGCAGGTCGGCCCCGGCGACCGGATCGCCATCCTCGGCCGCAACGGCGCCGGCAAGACCACCCTGCTGCGGATGCTCGCCGGCGTCACCCGCCCCGACGGCGGGCGCTTCCACACCGGCTCGACCGTCCGGCCCGCGTTCCTGTCGCAGGAACTGGCCGAACTCCCCGGCGACCTGCGGGTCCTGGAGGCCGTCGAGGAGGTCGCCCGCCGGGTGCAGCTCGGCGACCGGGAGGTCTCCGCCGCCCAGCTCGCCGAGATCTTCGGCTTCGACGACCGGCGGCTCTGGACGCCGGTCGGCGACCTCTCCGGCGGCGAGCGCCGCCGGTTGCAGATGCTCCGGCTGCTCGCCGGCGAGCCCAACGTGCTGCTCTTCGACGAGCCCACCAACGACCTGGACACCGACACCCTGGCCGCGCTGGAGGACCTGCTCGACTCCTGGCCCGGGACGGTCATCGTGGCCAGCCACGACCGCTACCTGATCGAGCGGGTCACCGACGTCGCGTACGGGATGTTCGGCGACGGCCGGCTGGTGCACCTGCCCGGCGGCGTCGACGAGTACCTGGCACGGGCCGGCGGCGCGGAGCCGGCGCGTACCTCGGCGGCCCCCACGGCCGCGCCGGGCGCCGCGGCCCCGACCGGCATGTCCGCCGCCGAGGCCCGGCAGGCCCGCAAGGAGCTGGGCCGGCTGGAACGGCAGATCGCCAAGCTGGAACAGAAGGAGACCGGGCTGCTCGACCAGCTGGCCGCGCACGCCACCGACTACGCCAAGGTCGCCGAACTCGACGCGCAGCTCAAGGAGGTACGCGCCGAACGCGAGCGGACCGAGGAGACCTGGCTCACCCTGGCCGACGAGATCCCGCCCGTCTGACCGGCGGCGCACCGGAAGACGGGGGCCGTGTGCGGCGTCACATCCCGCCGTGCGGGACAATTGTCGCCGACCTCTCTCATCCCCACGGCGTTGGAGACTCAGACATGGCCCATACCCCCGTCAACCACCCCGCGCGGCCGATCTACCGGGCGATCGGCGGGCTCGTTGGTCTGTACCTGGTGGTCTTCGGTGTGCTCGGCCTCATCGCGAGCGCCGGCAACGACCTCTTCGCCCAGGATGACACCAAGGTCCTGGGTCAGGGGACGAACCTCGGGTTCTCGCTGCTCAGCATCCTGCTCGGCATCGTCGTGCTGGCCGGCACCGTGATCGGCCGCAACCTCGACGTGGCGATCAACCAGTTCCTGGCCTACGGCCTGATGGTGCTCGGCCTGGCCGAGCTGGCGTTCCTGCAGACCGACGCCAACATCTTCAACTTCACCATCATCACCGACATCGTGGTGCTGACGCTCAGCCTCGTCCTGCTGATGGCCGGCATGTACGGCAAGGTCGGCACCGACGAGGAGAAGGAAGCCTTCGAGAAGGCCCGCCTCGTCCTCTGATCCGTCGGTCGCGCTCCGGCGTCCTGATCCCGCTCCGCCCGTGGCTCGCGCCCGGGCGGGGCGGGATCTTTCGTCGGCGCGGCTGCCCGACGGTTTGCCGGACGGCGGGGTCCGGTCTGGGGGAGAATTGCCCGGAAAGAGGTCGTAGTCGGACGGAGGGGTCATGGCGCACTTTCCGGTGAACCACCCCGCGCGCCCGCTGTACCGGGTCATCGCCGGGCTGGTCGGGCTCTACATCCTGGTCTTCGGCGTCTGGGGCGTCTTCGAGACCTGGGGGGAGCCGCTGTTCGACCGGGGCTCCCACTGGGCGCTCGGACTCCGCACCAACCTGGCGTTCTCGCTGGTGTCGGTGGCCTTCGGGATCGTGCTGCTGATCGGCGCGTCCCGGCGCAGCAACCTCGGCCACTACATGAACCTGACCGCCGGGGCGGTCTTCATGATCACCAGCATCGCCATGATGTCGGTGCTGCAGACCACCGTGAACTTCCTGAACTTCTCCATGTCCACGGTGATCGTGTCGATGGTCTTCGGGCTGCTGCTGCTCGCCACCGGCCTCTACGACAAGGTCGGCACGGACGAGCACGCCGAGAAGGAGCGCAACGACCGGCGACACCCGATCTCCGAGGCGGGCACCCGCTGAGCCGGGCCGCCCCGGGCGTCAGGCCCGCTTGCGGGTGATCAGCCCCGGCTTCGACTCCAGGTGCGACAGGCCGTTCCAGGACAGGTTCACCAGGTGCGCGGCCACCGTCTCCTTGCGCGGCTTGCGCACCTCCAGCCACCAGCGGCCGGTCAGCGCCACCATCCCCACCAGGGCCTGCGAGTAGAGCTCGGCCAGCTTCGGGTCGTACCCCCGGCCGGAGAACTCGGCCGCCAGGATGTGCTCCACCTGGTGCCCGACGTCGTTCATCACGCTGCTGAAGTTGCCCGTCGCCGACATCAGCGGCGACTCCCGGACCAGCACCCGGAACCCGCTGGTCTCCTCCTCGATGTAGGTGAGCAGCGCCAACGCCGCCTGCTCCAGCAGCTCGCGCGGATGCCCGGCGGTCAACGCGGTGGTGATCCGGTCCAGCAGGGCGCGCACCTCGCGGTCGACCACCACCGCGTAGAGGCCTTCTTTGCCGCCGAAGTGCTCGTAGACCACCGGCTTGGAGACCTTGGCGCGCGACGCCACCTCCTCGATGGAGGTGGCGTCGAAACCGCGCTCGGCGAAGATCTGCCGGCCGATCGCGATCAGCTGCTCCCGCCGCTGCGCGGCGGACATGCGTACCCGGGAGGGGGGCTTGGCGGCCGCTGCCGCGGGCGCCGCCCGCCGCCGTCCGCCGGTGGCCTCGTCCGCCATCTCGTCACCTCGCCGGCGCTCGGTGACGCCCTGTCGTGGGATGTTCCTGCCGCCGTGCCCGTCTGCCTCGGTCACCCGGCCATACTGCCAGGTAACGTCGGCGGGCATCGCCCGGTTTCAGCGCCGTGCGACCGGCTTCACCAGCTTCGCGGCGACCCGCTCCGGCTTCGGCCAGCGCACGTCCCGCGCCGCGCCGGCCTTCTCCAGCAGCCAGATGACCCGGGCCGAGATGTCCAGCTGGCCGCGCAGCACCCCGTGCCGGGCGCTCGTCGGGTCGGCGTGGTGCAGGTTGTGCCAGCTCTCGCCGAACGACAGGATCGCCAGCGGCCAGAAGTTCGCCGCCCGGTCGCCCTGGCGCATCGCGAACGGCCGCTCGCCGTAGACGTGGCAGACCGAGTTGATCGACCAGGTCACGTGGTGCAGCAGCGCGATGCGGACCAGGCCGCCCCAGAAGAGCGCTGTCCACGCCCCCGGCCAGGACCAGGTCGCCAGGCCGCCCATCACCGCCGGCCCCAGCACCGAGACCACCACCAGGAGCGGGAAGAGGCGGTCCACCCGCCGGGTGTCCCGGTCGGCCAGCAGGTCCGGGGCGAAGCGGGCCCGGTTCGACAGCTCCCGGCCGAAGAGCCAGCCGACGTGGGCGTGGAACAGTCCCCGGGCCAGGCCGCGGACGCTCTCCCCGTAGCGCCACGGCGAGTGCGGATCACCCTCGGCGTCGGAGAACGCGTGGTGGCGGCGGTGGTCGGCGACCCACTGGATGATCTCGCCCTGCACCGCGAACGAGCCCGCCACCGCCAGCGCCACCCGCACCGGGCGCGGGGCCTTGAACGAGCCGTGGGTGAAGTACCGGTGGTAGCCGACGGTGATGCCCAGGCCGGAGAGGAGGTACCAGAAGGCGGCGACCGCCAGGTCCGTCCCGCTCAGCCAGCCACCCCAGGCGACCGGCACCGCGGCGAGCAGGGCCAGGAAGGGTACGACCACGAACGCCCACAGGGCGATCAGGATGCCGGTGGACTGCGGGCCCTGGGTGAGCGACTTCGGCCCGCTGGTCAGGGAGGTCGACATGGCACCTCGCAGAGGGGAGATACGCCTACGTCACCGTAACTTAGGCACCGGGCGGGGCGGAGTGAACAGTTGCGGACATGAATGAACGAGGCGTCGTACCGGGCGTTCCAGCTTTCCTGCCGTGCCGGCGGATCGAGGGTCTCGCCGAGGCGATCACATAGGGGTGGGGACACCTCAGGCGGAGGCGTTAAGCTGTCTTGCGTCACAGTCGGCCGTGGTGTAATTGGCAACACCCGGGTCTTTGGTACCCGTGTTTCAGGTTCGAACCCTGGCGGCCGAGCCTCTTCTGATATCGCGCAGCACGTGGGGTATGGGGATGAACCGCCCCACGGTCTGGTTAGCATGGCCGCGAGACTGTCGCCTTCCCGACGGGAGCCACTCGTGCCCCAGCCCCACCTCCGTACCGTCGTCGTGCTCGCCGCCGGTGAGGGCAAGCGGATGAAGTCGGCGCTGCCCAAGGTGCTGCACCCGCTGCTCGGCCGTACGCTCCTCGGCCACGTGCTGACCGCGGCCGCACCGCTGGGCGCCGACCACACCGTGGTCGTGGTCGGGCACGGTGCCGACCAGGTCCGGGCGCACCTGGGCGAGATCGCTCCGGACGCCACCCCGGTCCTGCAGGCCCAGCAGCTCGGCACCGGGCACGCCGTGCGGATCGCGCTGGACGCGGCGCCGGAGGCGACCGGGACGGTGATCGTGATCAACGGCGACGTCCCGCTGCTGCGCGCCGAGACGGTGGCCGCCCTGGTCGAGGCGCACGAGGGCGAGGGCGCGGCGGCGACGGTGCTCGCCGCCGAGGTGCCCGACCCGACCGGCCTCGGCCGGATCGTGCGGGACGCCGCGGGCCGGCTGGAGCAGATCGTCGAGGAGCGGGACGCCACGCCGGCGCAGCGCGCGCTGCGGGAGATCAACGCCGGCATCTACGCGTTCGACGCGGCGCGGCTGCGGGACGCGCTGGGCAAGCTCTCCACCGACAACGACCAGGGCGAGGAGTACCTGACCGACGTCTTCGGCCTGCTCGTCTCGGCGGGGGAGCCGGTGGGCGTGCACGTCGCCGCGGACCATGTCGAGACGCTGGGCTGCAACGACCGGGTGGAGCTGGCCGCCCTGCGCCGGCTGCTGCGCGACCGGGTCAACGAGGCGTGGATGCGCACCGGGGTGAGCATCCTCGACCCGGAGACGACCTGGATCGACGTCACCGCCACCGTGGAGCGGGACGCGGTCATCGACCAGAACACCCAGCTGCGCGGCACGACGGCGGTCGGCGCGGAGGCGGTCGTCGGGCCGGACGTCACGCTGATCGACACCGTGGTGGGGGCGGCGGCGACCGTGCTGCGCAGCCACGCGGTGGGTGCCGAGGTGGGCCCCGGGGCCAGCGTCGGGCCGTACGCGTACCTGCGCCCGGCCGCCCGGCTGGCCGAGAAGTCGAAGGTCGGCACGTTCGTCGAGGTGAAGAACTCCGAGGTCGGGCCGGGCGCGAAGGTGCCGCACCTGTCGTACGTGGGTGACGCCACGATCGGGGCGAAGGCCAACATCGGCGCGGCGACGATCTTCGTGAACTACGACGGGGTGAACAAGCACCGCACCACGGTGGGCGAGGCGGCCTTCGTCGGCTGCGACACCAGCCTGATCGCGCCGGTCGAGGTGGGCGCGGGGGCGTACGTGGCGGCGGGCAGCGCGATCTCGCAGGACGTCCCGCCGGGCGCGCTCGGGGTGACCCGGGCGCCGCAGCGCAACATCGAGGGCTGGGTGGCGCGCAAGCGCCCTGGTACGGCCTCGGCCGTCGCGGCGGAGCGGGCGAAGGGTGCGTCGGCCGACACGCCGGTCGCAAGGGAAGGTGAGGCAATCCACGGGGGCGCCGAGACCGTGGGACGGCCGTCGGGCGCGGGGGATACTGCAACCGAATAGTCCCCGGCCCCACACCGCCGCCGGGAACCACCGACCAACGGGAGCAGACGGGCCCATGGGCAGCATCGTCGCCGAAAACCGCAAGAGCCTGATGCTCTTCTCCGGACGTGGCTTTCCGGAGCTGGCCAAGGAGATCGGTGAGGTGCTCGGCGTCGCGCCGACGCCTTCCGACGCGTACGAGTTCGCCAACGGCGAGATCTTCGTACGGTTCAAGGACTCGGTGCGCGGTTCGGACGCCTTCGTGGTGCAGTCCGTCACGCACGGGGTGAACACCTGGGTCATGGAGACCCTGATCATGATCGACGCGCTGAAGCGTGGTTCGGCCAAGCGGATCACCGTGGTGCTGCCGTTCTACCCGTACGCCCGGCAGGACAAGAAGCACCGCGGCCGGGAGCCGATCTCGGCCCGGCTGGTGGCCGACCTGCTGAAGACCGCCGGGGCGAACCGGATCCTCACGGTCGACCTGCACACCGCGCAGATCCAGGGCTTCTTCGACGGCCCGGTGGACCACCTCTTCGCGATGGACATCCTCGCCGAGTACGTGCAGCAGAAGTACGCCGGCCGGCCGATGACCGTGGTGGCCCCGGACTCCGGCCGGGTACGGGTGGCCGAGCGGTGGACCGACCGGCTGGGCGGCTGCCCGCTGGCGTTCATCCACAAGACCCGGGATCCGCTGAAGCCGAACCAGGTGGTGGCGAACCGGGTGGTCGGTGAGGTCGAGGGCCGGGTCTGCCTGATCGTCGACGACATGATCGACACGGGTGGCACCATCACCAAGGCCGCCGACATCCTCAAGGAGTCGGGCGCGGCGGAGATCGTGGTCGCCTCCACCCACGCCCTGCTGTCGGACCCGGCGACCGAGCGGCTGAAGAACAGCCCGATCAGCGAGATCGTGGTGACCAACACGCTGCCGTCGCCGCCCGAGAAGCAGCTCGACAAGCTGACCGTGCTGTCGATCGCGCCGCTGCTGGCCCGGGCGATCCGCGAGGTCTTCGACGACGGCTCGGTGACCACCCTCTTCGGTGGCCTGAGCTGACCCGCGCACCGCGGCGGGAGCCGCGGTGCGGCACCGTTCCCGCCGGCCGACGCGCCGGTGGGACCGGTGTGGAGGGGACTGCCGGAGAGCTCGGAATCCGCTCGGGTAGACTGGTGCGGTTGCCACGGCGAGGGTGCCCGGCGGGCCGCTGACAAGCGCCGCACGGAGGCACCGTCATCGACGCGGTGCTCCGGGCAGTCGTTCATGACGCATGAGCCCCAGCGAGCCCCTCGCCCCAGCACCGCCAGTCGACAAGCCGCCGCAGCGAAAGCATCAGGAGTTCTCCCGTGTCCGAGGTAAAGATCAGCGCCGAGCCCCGTACCGAGTTCGGCAAGGGTGGTGCCCGTCGTACCCGCCGGGCCGGCAAGGTGCCCGCCGTGCTGTACGGCCACGGCGAGAAGCCCAAGCACATCGCGCTCCCGGCCCGTGAGTTCGCGGCCGCGATCCGCAAGGGCGGCGCGAACCAGCTCTTCGCGATCGAGGTGAGCGACGGCACCCAGGCGCTGGCGCTGCCGAAGGCGATCCAGCGTGACCCGATCAAGGACACCTTCGAGCACGTCGACCTGATCCTGGTCCGTCGGGGCGAGAAGGTCACCGTCGACGTCCCGGTCCAGCTGACCGGTGAGGCCGCGCGGGACACCCTGATCGTGCACGACCACGACACCCTGTCGGTGACCGCCGACGCCACCAAGGTGCCGGACCACCTGGAGGCCTCGATCGAGGGCCTGGAGGCCGGTTCCCAGGTGACCGCCGCCGACGTGCAGCTGCCCGCCGGCGTCGAGCTGGCCGCCGACGCGGAGCAGACGGTCGCCTCGGTGACCGCCGCCCCGACCGCCGAGCAGCTCGAGGCGACCCTGCCCGAGGTCGAGACCCCGGAGGAGGAGGCCGCGGAGGCCGCCACCGAGGCCGAGGAGGCCCCGGTGGGCTCCGAGGTCCCGGCCGCCGAGGAGAACGCCGAGGCGAAGACCGAGGCCTGATCGGTTCGCACCATCGTTTGCGGCAGGCGCTCCCGGCGGACACCGGGGGCGCCTGTCGGCGTATCGGGACGCGTGCGGCGTCGACGACGAGCGGGAGGGACGGGACGTGACGGACGAGGCGGGGCCGTGGCTGGTGGTCGGCCTGGGCAACCCCGGCCGGGAGTACGCCGGCAACCGGCACAACGTCGGTTTCCTGGTCGCCGACCTGCTGGCGGGCCGGGTGGGCGCGAAGTTCGGCCGGCACAAGCGGGCGGTGGCGGAGGTCGCCGAGGGGCGGCTGGGGTTCGGCGGGCCGAAGCTGGTGCTGGTCAAGCCGCTGACCTACATGAACCTCTCGGGCGGTCCGGTGGCCGCGCTGGCCCAGTTCCACAAGATCCCGGCCGAGCGGGTGATCGCGGTGCACGACGAGCTGGACATCCCGTACGGCCAGCTGCGTATCAAGATCGGCGGTGGCGAGGGCGGGCACAACGGCCTGCGCTCGATGTCGAAGTCGCTCGGTACGAAGGACTACGTCCGGGTGCGCTTCGGCATCGGCCGGCCGCCGGGGCGGCAGGACCCGGCGGACTACGTACTGTCGGATTTCGGCAGCGTGGAGCGCAAGGAGCTGGAGTTCCTGGTGGACCGGGCGGCGGACGTGGTGGAGTCGGTGGTCACCAAGGGCGTGGAGCCGACGCAGAACGCGTACCACGGGGCCTGAGGGCGGGGCGTACCCGGAGCTGAGCTGCCTGGCCGGTAGTCTGCGCCTTCTGACGTGGCGTGACCCGTGACACGGATCGCGGCGAGCGACGGGAGTGGTACGTGGGCAGTCCTCCGATGATCGACGGTGCGTTCGCCCGGTGGCTGGCGGCGCGGGCCGGGCAGGCGTTGCTGAGCCTGCGGGCCGAGATGGGCTTCGCCGACCCGGGTGCCCTGAAGTCGGCCGGGGACAAGGTCTCGCACGACCTGATCCGCACCGAGCTGGCCCGGTGGCGGCCCGGCGACGCGGTGCTCTCCGAGGAGGACGAGGGCTCCCGGCTGGCCTGGGCGGCGGAGGTGAACCCCGCGGCGGTGTCGCGGCTGACCGCCGACCGGGTGTGGATCGTCGACCCGCTGGACGGCACCCGGGAGTTCGCCGAGGAGGGGCGCTCGGACTGGGCGGTGCACGTGGCGCTCTGGGCGCGCAACGCGCCGACGCCGCACGGGCTGGTGGCGGGGGCGGTGGGGCTGCCGGCGCAGCACCGGGTGCTCGGCACCGACTACCCGCCGGCGTACCCCCCGTTGACGTTGGAGGCGGCGACCGCGGGTGGCGGGCGGACGCTGCGCCTGGCGGCGAGCCGGAGCCGGCCGCCGGTCTTCCTGACCGATCTGGCGGAGGACGTGGGTGCGCACCTGGTGCCGATGGGCTCGGCGGGCGCGAAGATCGCCGCGGTGGTCACCGGTGAGGTGGACGCCTACATCCACGCGGGCGGCCAGTACGAGTGGGACTCGGCCGCCCCGATCGCTGTGGCGACGGCCACCGGCCTGCACGCTTCCCGGATCGACGGTTCTGCGCTGAAATACAACGAGGCGGATCCGCGCCTGCCGGACCTGCTGGTCTGCCGCAAGGATCTCGCCACTCGGTTGCTTGCAGCGCTGCAGAGACATTCCGGGTAGCCTGAGCGCTTGTTCTTGATGTATCCGACCGGAAAGGTCTGGAATCCATGAGCGGATCCGCGCCGATCGAGACCGTGTCATGACCGCCCCCGCCCGCTTCTACCAGGTCTCGCACCTCGACGCGCTGGAGGCGGAGAGCATCTTCGTGATGCGCGAGGTGGTCGCGGAGATGGAGCGCCCGGTGCTGCTCTTCTCCGGCGGCAAGGACTCGATCGTCATGCTCCGGTTGGCTCAGAAGGCGTTCGCGCCGGCCAACATCCCCTTCCCGGTCATGCACGTGGACACCGGGCACAACTTCCCCGAGGTCCTGGAGTACCGCGACCAGCGGGTCGCCGAGCTGGGCCTGCACCTGATCGTGGCGAGCGTGCCGGAGGCCCTGGCCAGCGGCATGGTCCGCGAGTCCGGCGACGGGATGCGCAACCGGATCCAGACCCCGGTGCTGCTGGACGCGGTGGAGAAGCACCGCTTCGACGCGCTCTTCGGCGGCGCCCGCCGCGACGAGGAGAAGGCCCGCGCCAAGGAGCGGGTGTTCAGCTTCCGCGACGAGTTCGGCCAGTGGGACCCGAAGAACCAGCGTCCCGAGCTGTGGTCGCTCTACAACGGCCGGCACCACCCGGGCGAGTCGATCCGGGTCTTCCCGCTCTCCAACTGGACCGAGCTGGACGTCTGGCACTACATCGCCCGGGAGCGCATCCCGCTGCCCTCGATCTACTACGCGCACGAGCGCGAGGTGGTCGAGCGCGACGGCATGCTCTACGCGGTGAACGAGTTCTTCCAGCCCCGCGCCGGGGAGGAGCGGTTCAAGGCCCGGGTGCGCTACCGCACGGTGGGCGACGCCTCCTGCACCGCGGCCGTCCGCTCGGACGCCGACACGGTGGAGAAGGTGATCGAGGAGGTGGCCGCCACGCGGATCACCGAGCGCGGCGCGACCCGCGGCGACGACCGGGTCAGCGAGGCCGCCATGGAGGACCGCAAGCGGGAGGGCTACTTCTGATGACCACCGAGACGATCGCCGGGCGCGCGGCGGACAGCCGCACCGCCACCGGGGCGGGGCCGGAGGCGCGGCCGATGGACCTGCTCCGCTTCGCCACCGCCGGCAGCGTGGACGACGGCAAGTCCACCCTGATCGGCCGGCTGCTGTACGACACCAAGTCTCTCTTCACCGACCAGCTCGCCGCCGTCGAGGCGGTCAGCGCGGCCCGGGGCGACGAGTACACCAACCTGGCGCTGCTCACCGACGGCCTGCGCGCCGAGCGGGAGCAGGGCATCACGATCGACGTGGCGTACCGCTACTTCGCCACCCCGCGGCGGAAGTTCATCATCGCCGACACCCCCGGCCACATCCAGTACACCCGGAACATGGTCACCGGCGCCTCCACCGCCGACCTGGCGCTGATCCTGGTGGACGCCCGCAAGGGCCTGGTCGAGCAGTCCCGCCGGCACGCCTTCCTCTGCTCGCTGCTGCGGGTGCCGCATCTGGTCCTCTGCGTGAACAAGATGGACCTGGTCGACTACGCGCAGGAGGTCTACGAGCGGATCGCCGACGAGTTCACCGCGTTCGCCGCGAAGCTCGACGTGCCGGACCTGACCGTGGTGCCGATCTCCGCGCTCAAGGGCGACAACATCGTCACCCGCTCGGAGAAGATGCCCTGGTACGAGGGGCCGTCGCTGCTGCACCACCTGGAGCGGGTGCACATCGCCTCCGACCGCAACCTGGTCGACGTGCGCTTCCCGGTGCAGTACGTGATCCGCCCGCAGTCCACCACCGTCACCGACTACCGGGGGTACGCCGGCCAGGTCGCCTCGGGCGTGCTCAAGCCGGGCGACGAGGTGATGGTGCTGCCGTCCGGCTTCACCAGCCGGATCTCGTCGGTGGAGACGGCGGACGGCCCGGTGGCCGAGGCGTTCCCGCCGATGTCGGTCACCGTGCGGCTGGAAGACGAGATAGACATCTCGCGGGGCGACATGATCTGCCGGCCGAACAACGCCCCGGCGGTCTCGCAGGACATCGAGGCGATGGTCTGCTGGATGGACGAGACCCGCCCGCTCCAGGTCGGCGGCAAGTACGCGATCAAGCACACCACCCGGTCGGCGCGGGCGATCGTGCGCGGGCTGCACTACCGGCTGGACATCAACACGCTGCACCGGGACGAGGCGGCCGGCGAGCTGAAGCTCAACGAGATCGGCCGGGTACGGCTGCGCACCACCGTGCCGTTGCTCGCCGACGAGTACCGCCGCAACCGCACCACCGGAGGCTTCGTCATCATCGACGAGACCACCAACCGCACCGTCGCCGCCGGCATGATCGTCGACACCGCCTGACCCCTCGGCCCCCCTCGGCCCGGGGGCCGCACTTACAGAGAAAGAGTGGCTGTTCCACGTGGACAGCCACTCCTTCTCTGTATCTGGCGCTTGGAAGGGGGTTAGTCGAGGCGGGTGGTGCCGGGGGCGGGGAGGACCGTGACGTGGCCCGGGGTGGGGAAGCCGCGGTCGGCGTAGGCGCGCGTGACGGCGTCCGCCACCTCGTCCGAGCGGTCGGACTCGACGAGGGCGAGGACGCAGCCGCCGAAGCCGCCGCCGGTCATCCGGGCGCCCAGCGCGCCGGCGGCGAGGGCCGCCTCGACCGCGGTGTCGATCTCCGGGACGGTGATCTCGAAGTCGTCCCGCATCGAGGCGTGCGAGGCGGTGAGCAGCGGGCCGATGTCGCGTACCCGGCCGGCGCGGAGCAGCTCGACGGTGTCCAGGACCCGCTGGTCCTCGGTGACCACGTGCCGGACCCGGCGGCGGATCTCGTCGTCGTCGAGCCGGGCCAGCGCGGCGTCGAGGTCGGCGAGCGGCACGTCGCGCAGCGCGGGCACCCCGAGCAGCGCGGCGCCCCGTTCGCAGGCGGCGCGGCGGGCGGCGTACTCGCCGTCGGCGTGCCGGTGCGGGGCGCGGCTGTCGACGACGAGCATGGCCAGCCCGGCGGCGTCGAGGTCGAACGGGATGTGTTCGACGGCCTCGGTGCGGCAGTCCAGGAAGAGGGCGTGCCCCTCGCGGCAGCGGATCACCGCCGACTGGTCCATGATTCCGGTCGGCGCGCCGACGTAGGCGTTCTCGGCCCGCTGGGCCAGCCGGGGCTGCTTCTCCGCGGGCAGGTCCAGCCCGCCCAGGTCGACCAGGGCGGCGAGCACCGCCGCCTCGATGGCCGCCGAGGAGGAGAGCCCCGAGCCCACCGGTACGTCGGAGGCGATGGCCAGCCGGGCCCCGGGCACGTCGTACCCGGCCGCGCGCAGCGCCCAGACGACCCCGGCGACGTACGCCGCCCAGCCGGTGACCCGGCCCGGCTCGTCGACCTCGGCGGCGCCGAACTCCACGGCCTCGTCCGAGAGTTCCGACCGGACGGTCCACCGCTCACCGGGCTGCGGGGCGGCGGCGACCACGGTCCGCAGGGTCAGCGCGAAGGGGAGCACGAAGCCGTCGTTGTAGTCGGTGTGCTCGCCGATCAGGTTGGCGCGGCCGGGAGCCGCCCAGCGGCCCGCGGGCGGCTCACCGTACGCGGCGTGGAAGCCGGCGGCGGCGCGGGCCGCGACGTCGCCGGACTCCGCCTCCGGTGCCGCGGTGTTCGCGGCCGGCCCGGTCACCGCTGCTCCAGCACGTGCGCGCGGTAGAAGGCCCAGGCGTCGCCGACCATGTCGTGCAGGGTCGGCTTCTCCGGCGTCCAGCCCAGCTCCTCGCGGGCCAGCGCGGAGGAGGCGACCAGCTCGGCCGGGTCGCCCTCGCGGCGCGGGGCGACCTCGACCGGCAGCGGGTGGCCGGTGACCTCGCGGACCACCTCGGCCACCTGTCGGTTGGTGAAGCCGTTGCCGTTGCCCAGGTTGTAGATCCGGTGCCGGCCCGGCACGGCGGCGCTGAGCGCCAGCAGGTGCGCCCGGGCCAGGTCGGCCACGTGGATGTAGTCGCGCACGCAGGTGCCGTCGACGGTGGGGTAGTCGTCGCCGAAGAGTTGGAGCTTCTCCCGCTTCCCGGCGGCGACGTCCAGCGCGATCGGGATCAGGTGGGTCTCCGGGTCGTGCCGCTCGCCGATCGCGACGTCGTCGCGCAGGTACGCCCCGGCGACGTTGAAGTAGCGCAGCGAGACGGCGGCCAGGTCGTGGGCGATCGCCTCGGAGGTGAGCGCCATGTCGACGGCGAGCTTGGTGGCCCCGTACGTGTTGGTGGGGGCCTTGACCGCGGTCTCCGGGATGGGCAGCTCGGTCGGGTTGCCGTAGACGGCGGCGGTGGAGGAGAAGACCAGCCGGGGCACCCGGGCGGCGCGGACCGCGTCGATCAGGGCGATCGAGCTGACCGTGTTGGCGTGCCAGTACAGCTCCGGCTTGACCATCGACTCGCCGGCGGCGATCAGCGCGGCGAAGTGCAGCACCCCGTCGAAGCCGGCCTCGGGGGTGAGCACCTGGGCGGCCTCGTGGACGGGCAGTTCGACGTGGGTGGCGTCCGGCGCGAGCGCGGCCCGGTGGCCGGTGCGCAGGTCGTCCAGGACCGTCACGTCGTGGCCGTTGTCGAGCAGCATCCGGGTCACCACGCTGCCGATGAAGCCGGCGCCGCCGGTGACGAGCAGTTTCACGTCGGGTCCTCCTGACTGGCCGCGTCCCGTCGCGGGCCGTTCGTGATCACCCTACGGCCGGGCGCTGTGCGCGCGCTCAGCGTCGCGGCTCCCTGATATTCCACCATGAACCTTCACGATTGAACAGATCCAAACATCGCCGGTCGCCGGTGGCGCGCAGCCTTACCATCTGTTCCATGCGGGAAGCGGGCGGTCCCGGGCTGCGCCGGCGGGTGTCGGGGCGGACCCGACGCCGACCCGGACCCCTCGCCCGGACGGTCGCGCGGCTCGTCGTCCGGGCCGCCGACGGCGCCACCCGCCTCGTCACCGACCTGCTCGGCGCCAGCCCGGCGGCCGGTCGCGAGCGGATCAGCGAGGAGGAGCTGCGCGACCTCGTCGCGGCCAACACCCGGCTCGACCCGGACGAGCGGCGGATCATCGACGAGGTGCTGGTCGCCGGCGCGAGCCTGGTCCGCGAGGTGATGATGCCCCGCACCGAGGTCGTCTTCCTCTCCGCCGGGCTGAGCATCGCCGAGGCGGAGCGGGTGGTCCGGACCGAGACGCACACCCGTTACCCGGTGGTCGACGGCACCCACGACGACGTGGTCGGCTTCGTGCATCTGCGGGACGTGCTGCTCCGCCCCGACCTCGACCCGTGCACCACCGTCGGTGAGCTGACCCGTGAGGTCAAACAGCTGCCCGGCAGCAAGCGGGTGCTCGCCGCGCTGACCGAGATGCGCCGCGAGCGGCACCACCTGGCGGTGGTGGTTGACGAGTACGGCGGCACCGCCGGCATCGTCACGCTGGAGGACCTGATCGAGGAGCTGATCGGGGAGATCCACGACGAGTACGACGCCGCCCCCGAGCCCGCGCACGCGGGCCTGCCCGCCGTGGTGGACGGCCGGCTCAACCTCGCCGACTTCGCCGAACGCACCGGCGTCCCGCTGCCCGCCGGGCCGTACGAGACGGTCGGTGGTTTCGTGATGGCGGCGCTCGGCCGGCTGCCGGTGGTCGGCGACGAGGTGCCGGTCTCCCCGGCCGACACCGAGGCGCCGGACGAGCCGGCCGGCGGCTGGCTGCTGCGGGTGCTGGCCCTGGAGGGGCGCCGGGTGTCCCGCCTCGCGGTCTCCGCCGCGCGCCTGCCCGAGCAGCGACGCGAGGTCACCGCCCCCGCCGCGACGGCGGCGAGCCGACCCACCGGCCCGTCATGACGTACGCCGGGCGTTGCTGACAGAATTGCCGTCATGTCCGACGTTCCCGCCCGCCCGCGCGTCTTCTCCGGCATCCAGCCGACGGCCGACTCGTTCCACCTCGGCAACTACCTGGGCGCGGTGCGGCACTGGGTGGCGCTGCAGGAGACCCACGACGCGTTCTACTGCGTGGTCGACCTGCACGCCATCACGGCCGGGCACGACCCGAAGGTGCTCAAGCAGCGGTCCCGGGTGGCCGCCGCGCAGCTCTTCGCGGTGGGGCTGGACCCGGAGCGCAGCACCCTGTTCATCCAGTCGCAGGTGCCCGAGCACTCGCAGCTGGCCTGGGTGCTCGGCTGCATCACCGGCTTCGGCGAGGCCGGCCGGATGACCCAGTTCAAGGACAAGTCGCAGAAGCAGGGCAGCGAGCGGGCCAGCGTCGGGCTCTTCACGTACCCGATCCTGCAGGCCGCCGACATCCTGCTCTACCAGGCCAACGCGGTGCCGGTCGGCGAGGACCAGCGCCAGCACCTGGAGCTCTCCCGGGACCTGGCGCAGCGGTTCAACTCGCTGTTCGGCCCGACCTTCACGGTGCCCGCCCCGCACATCGTCAAGGACACTGCCAAGATCACCGACCTGCAGGACCCGACGGCGAAGATGTCGAAGTCGTCGTCCTCGCCGGCCGGCATCATCGACCTGCTGGAGGAGCCGGCCCGCTCGGCCAAGAAGATCCGCTCCGCGGTGACCGACACCGGCCGCGAGATCGTCTTCGACACCGAGACCAAGCCGGGCATCTCCAACCTGCTGACCATCTACTCGGCGCTGTCCGGGCGGAGCATCGACGACCTGGTCGCCGCGTACGCGGGCAAGGGGTACGGCGACCTCAAGAAGGACCTCGGCGAGGTGGTCAAGGAGTTCGTCACCCCGATCCAGGAGCGCACCCGCGCCTACCTCGACGACCCGGCCCAGCTCGACAAGCTGCTCGCGGCCGGTGCGGAGAAGGCTCGCGCGGTCGCCGCGCCGACGCTGCGCGCCGCGTACGACCGGATCGGGTTCTTCCCGCCGGTCCGCTTCGAGTAGCGGCTCCGGGCCGACGGGTACGGGTGGAGGGGTGGCGCGGAGCGTGGATCGCAGGGACGGGGCCCCGGTGTCCGGTGGCACCATCCAGATCGGGATCGCGGTGGACGTCCCGGAGCCGTGGGGCGGCATGCTCACCCGGCGCCGGGTCGAGGCGGGCGACCCGCAGGTGGTTCCGGCGCACGTGACGCTGCTCGGGCCCACCGAGATCCCGGTGGCGGCCCTGCCGGCGGTCGAGGAGCACCTGGCCCGGGTGGCCGCCCGGCACCTGCCGTTCACCCTGCACCTGCGGGGCACCGGCACGTTCCGCCCGGTGACCCAGGTGGTCTTCGTGGCGGTGGCCGCCGGGATCAGCGAGTGCGAGCTGCTGGCCGCCGCCATCAACGCCGCACCCGAGCTGCACCGGGAGGCCCGCTTCCCGTACCACCCGCACGTCACCGTCGCACAGGACGTCGCCCCGGAGGCGCTGGACCGGGCGTACGAGGACCTGGCCGACTTCTCGGCGATGTTCGAGGTCGACTCGTTCACCCTCTTCTCGCACAGCGGCGAGACCCGGTGGCAGCCGCGCCGCGACTTCCGGCTCGGTGGCTGACCCGGCTCGCCGGGCACGTGCCCGCCCCTGCGGCGGAGATCGGCGAGGATGACGTGGTGGACGCGTGGGGCCGGCTGACGGCCGGCATCGAGCGCCGGTTCACCACGGCCCGGCAGCGGTGGCCCCGCTTCGACCACCTGTGCCGGGCGATCGACCTGTACGGCAACGTGCTCGGCGGGCGGCTGGCCGCCGCGATCGCCTACTACGGGTTCTTCGCCGTCTTCGCGCTCGCCCTGGTCGGGTACTCGATCTTCGGGGCGATCCTGGAGGACAACGACGAGGTCAGCGAGGCGGCGGCCGACTTCCTCCGGGAGAACCTGCCGTTCATCGACCCCGGGCAGATCGCGGAGAGCAGCAACGCGGTCGGCGTGGTCGGCCTGGTCATCCTGGTCTTCACCGGGATCGGCTGGGTGGAGGCGATCCGTTCCTCGCAGCGCCTGATGTACGGCTTCAACCAGCAGCCCGGCAACCTGGTGGTGCGCCGCCTGGTCGACCTGGGCGTGCTGGTGCTGGTCTTCGTGATGCTCGGTCTCTCGGTGGCGGCCGTCGACGCCCTGGAGTCGTTGCTGCGCCTGCTGTTGCGGGCCACCGGCTCCATCGGCCTGACCACGCTCAGCGCCGTGCTCAGCGTGCTGGTCAACGCGGTGCTGGCGACCGCTCTGCTGGTCGCGGTGCCCCGGCTGCGGATGAGCCGGCGACGGCTGCGGCCGGTGGTGGTGTTCGTCGCGGTGGGGATCACGCTGATCAACACCGTGGGGCGGTTCTACGTGGTGCGGACGGAACGGAACCCGGCCTACACGGTGGTGGCCGGTGCGGTGGGGCTGCTGCTCTACCTCTACCTGCTCAACCAGTTGGTGCTCTTCGGTGCCGCGCTCGCCGCGACCAGCCGGCACGGGCGGGTGGTCGACCTCTCCGAGGGGCCGCCCCCGGCCGACCTCGACGCCGAGCTGGACCCGGACACCGATCCGGGCACCCCGGGAGGAGCAGGCTGACGTGCTGATCGAGATCGACCCGGACTCGGCGGTGCCTCCGTACGAGCAGGTGCGCGGGCAACTGGCCGCCATGGTCGGCGACGGGCGGCTGCCGGTGGGCACCCGGCTGCCTCCGGTGCGCCAGTTCGCCGCCGAGCTGGGGCTGGCGGCGAACACCGTGGCGCGGGCGTACCGCGAGCTGGAGGCGGCCGGGCTGCTGGAGACCCGGGGCCGGCACGGGACGTACGTGGCGCCGGGCCGGGACGACGCGACCGACCGGTTGCAGCGGGCGGCGGCCCGGTACGCCGACGAGGCGGTACGCCTCGGCGTGCCGCCGGATCGGGCGCTGGCCCTGGTCCGCGCCGCTCTCGACGCCGCCCGCCCGGGCTGAGTCGACGGACGAACAGGTCAGGAAATCGACCCATGCGCGAACCGGCAGTTGCCGCAAATGCCACTCACCTTTCCGCCGGGACCGGCCATGATGAGCGCGTGGGCGCACTCGTGACGTTGGACCTGCCGGACGACTCGCCGATGCTCGGCCTGCCGTGGATCATCACGTTCGGCCCGCTCGGCGACCCGGCGGAGTGGGAGCCGGTGGTCTGCGGCCCGTACGAGCGCCCGCACGCGCTGGCCCTGGCCGAGGCGGTGGTGGCCGAGGAGCAGCTGATGGCGGTGGTGGAGCCGCTGGTGCCGGCGCTCTCGGCCGAGGAGGTGCGCGGCGAGATCGCCGCCGCGCAGATCGCCGCCGAGGACGAGGCGGCCCGGATCGACGAGTCCGACCTCTACGGGGACTTCGAGGACGTGATCGACGAGGAGCTGGAGCAGGCGGCCGCCCGGGCGGAGCACCCGCTCGCGCCGCAGCCCGTGCCGAGCGAGGAGGAGCTGCGGGCCGGCTTCGAGCGGATCGGGGAGCTGCTGCGGCGCAAGGGCCGCTGACCGGTCAGCGGGGCGGCCCGTCCAGCACGCAGAACTCGTTGCCCTCCGGGTCGGTCAGCACGACGAAGCCCTCGTCGCCGGACTGGCCGACGTCGGCGGGCCGGGCGCCCAGCGCGAGCAGCCGCCGTACCTCCGCCTGCGGGTCGGAGTCGGCTACCAGGTCCAGGTGCAGCCGGTTCTTCCCGCGCTTGGGCGTACCGGAGGCCTGGAGCCAGACCGTCGGGGCGCCGGTCGGCCGGTCGGGAGTGGGACGGAGCTTGGCGTTGCCGTCGCCGCCCCGGTCCACCCGGTAGCCGAGGGCCGCCGACCAGAAGTCGGCCATCAGGTCGAGGTCGGCGACGTCGAGGGTGTACTGCGCGACGTTCAGCGTCATCGGTCACCTCCGCAGGGTCTGCCCACCGGTACCCCCGGGCCGGGGCGACGACACGTGCCGCGGGGCGGAACGGACACCGGCGCCCCGGGGAGATCCCCGAGGCGCCGGTGCCACCTCACCCCCCACCACAAGGGGTCGGCGGCCCAGTCGCCCGTCGGCGCGGAGCACAACGGACGACCAGGTCGATGGCGGGTTACCCGGCTCAGCGCCGTTCGAACCACGCAGCTGCGTCCACCGGCAGGAGGTGACCCGGCCCCTGCGCGGTGAGTTCCTCGCTCGCGACGAGCGGCCGGCCGTACCCCTCGACCAGGGCCGGCGCGCCGCTGATGTTGACCACGCAGGTCAGTGTGGTGTCGTCGGCGGAGCGGCTGAAGACCAGCATTCCGGGCCCGCCCTCCAGCCAGGTCACCCCGCCGGTCGTGCCGGCCAGCGCGGGGTGCTCGTGCCGGATCCGCAGCGCGGCGCGGTAGAGCTCCAGCGTGGAGCCGGCGACGCCGGTCTGGGCGGCCACCGAGAGGGCCTGCCAGGTGGCGGGGGCCGGCAGCCAGCTCAGGTCGCTGCCCTGCGGGCCGAAGCCGTACGGGGCCAGCTCGCCGCTCCACGGGATCGGCACCCGGCAGCCGTCGCGGCTCTCCCCGGTACGCAGGAACGCCGGGTCCTGACGCAGCTCGTCGGGGAGGTCGAGCACCTCCGGCAGGCCCAGCTCCTCGCCCTGGTAGACGTAGGCGCAGCCGGGCAGGGCCAGCATCAGCAGGGCGGCGGCCCGGGCCCGGCGCAGGCCGACCTCGCCGTCGCCGTACCGGGTGACGTGCCGCTGCCGGTCGTGGTTGGAGAGCACCCAGGTGGTCGGGGCGCCGACGATGGTGGACTCGGCCAGCGCGGTGTCGATCACCTTGCGGAACGAGTCGGCCGACCAGGTCGCGTCGAGGAAGTCGAAGTTGAAGGCCTGGTGCAGCTCGTCCGGGCCGATGTAGCGGGCCAGCCGCTGCGGGGTCTCCGCCCACGCCTCGGCCACGGCCATCCGGCCGCCCGGGTAGCTGTCCAGGATCGGCCGCCAGGCGCGGTAGATGTCGTGCACCTCGTCCTGGTCGAAGTAGGGCAGGCGGCCCTTGCCGAGCAGTTCGGACTGGCGCCGGCCGGTGGTCATCGAGCTGAAGCCGACATCCGGCAGCCCCTCGGCCTTGATCATCCCGTGCGCCACGTCGATCCGGAACCCGTCGACGCCGCGGTCGAGCCAGAACCGGAGGACGTCCTCGAACTCCGCGCGCACCTGCGGGTGCCGCCAGTTCAGGTCGGGCTGGGCCGGGTCGAACAGGTGCAGGTACCACTGACCGTCCGGCACCCGGGTCCAGGCCGGGCCGCCGAAGATGCTCTCCCAGTCGTTCGGGGGCAGCTCGCCGTGCTCGCCCCTGCCCTCGGCGAACAGGTAGAACTCGCGCTCCGGCGAGCCCGGGCCGGCGGCCAGCGCGGCCTGGAACCAGGGGTGTGCGCTGGAGGTGTGGTTGGGCACCAGGTCGACGATGATCCGCAGCCCGAGGGCGTGCGCGTCGGTGATCATCGCGTCGAAGTCGGTGAGCGTGCCGAAGATCGGGTCGACGTCGCGGTAGTCGGCGACGTCGTAACCGGCGTCGATCTGCGGCGAGGTGTAGAAGGGGGTCAGCCAGAGCGCGTCGATGCCGAGGTCGCGCAGGTAGGGCAGGCGTTCCCGGATGCCCCGGAGGTCACCCACGCCGTCGCCGTCGGCGTCGGCGAAGCTGCGGACGTAGACCTGGTAGACGACCGCGGAGCGCCACCAGTCGTCGTCGGCGGTCGGCGGTGCCGGGTTGGTGGCGTCGGTCATCGGTGACGATCCCCGTTCTGTGGAGCACCCGGAATGGGCCCGGAGGCGCTGGTGTCAGTGCAGGATGCCGCCCGATGACTGCAAGAGTCAAGCATTCCTTGCGCAAGAAATGATGGCGCTTCCCGTTCGACCGGCATGCGGGCACCGGGCGTCCGTCCCACAAGGCGGGACGGCGCCCGGTCGGGCGGGGCGTCTGGCGAGGTCAGGCAGGGATGGCGAGCGCGGGCGGCGTCGGCCGCCGTCGGGCGTCGCCGCGGGCCGGGGCGGCACCGGCCGCCCGGACGACCGCGGTCGAGCCCCGCACCACCAGTTCCGGGCGGAACAGGTACTCCGAGTGCGGCGCGGCGTGCCCGTTGATCTCGTCGACCAGGGCCCGCACCGCCGCCACCGCCATCGCCGCGACCGGCTGGCGCATGGTGGTCAGCGGCGGATCGGTGAAGGCCATCAGCGGGGAGTCGTCGTAGCCGACCACGGAGACGTCCTGCGGCACGGACATCCCGCGCTGCCGGGCCGCCCGGATCGCGCCGAGCGCCATCAGGTCGGAGCCGCAGACGATGCCGGTGACGCCGCGTTCGATGAGCCGCCCGGCGGCGGCCTCGCCGCCCTCCACCCCGAAGAGCGAGAGCTCGGCCAGCTCGTCCAGGTCCTGCTCACCGGTGCCGGCGAGCCGGGTCATCGCGGTCCGCCAGCCGGCCACCTTGCGCTGCACCGGCACGAACCGGTCCGGGCCGGTGATCAGGCCGATCCGGCGGTGGCCGAGCGCGACCAGATGGGCGACGGCCAGCTCGGCGGCCTCGCCGTCGTCGCAGGAGACGAAGGGGGCGGCGACCTCCGGGACGTACCCGTTGATCATGACGACGGGCAGCGGTCGGGCGATCAGCGCGCGGTACCGGTCGTGGTTGGCGGCGGTGTCGGCGTGCAGGCCGGAGACGAAGACGATCCCGGAGACCTGGCGGTCCAGCAGCATCTCGACGTACTCGTCCTCGGTGACCCCGCCCGGGGTCTGGGTGCAGAGCACCGGGGTGAACCCGCTCTGCGCCAGGGTCGACTCGATGACCTGGGCGAACATCGGGAAGATCGGGTTGTCCAGCTCCGGGACGACCAGCCCGACGAGTCCCGCGCTGCGCTTGCGCAGCCGGGCGGGGCGCTCGTAGCCGAGCACGTCGAGGGCGGTCAGGACGGCCTGCCGGGTCTCGGGGGCCACGCCGGGGCGGTCATTGAGCACCCGCGACACCGTGGCCTCGCTGACTTCGGCCTGCTGGGCGATGTCGGACAGTCGAGCGCGCATGGCGGCACTTTAGCTCACGGGCAAGTTCTTGCGTACAGCTCTGCAAGGCCTTCCATTCCCTGCAACCTCTTGCTAACGTCCCCGCAACACGCGAGAGCAGCGGCGCAGCACCTCAGCGCCGGTTGGCAAGAAACTTTTCAGAGGTTTTCCACTGGCGGGCCGCCCTTCCCCCGGCGGGTCGCCACAACGACAGGAGTACCGATGCGCATCCGTACCACGGGTGTGGTCGCCGTTCTCGGTCTGGCGCTCGCCGCCTCCGGTTGCGGCGACAACAGCAAGGACGAGCCGGCCGCCAAGGATTCCCCCAAGGCCGCGAGCGGCAAGCTCGTCATCTGGGCCGACGACAAGCGTGCCGCGGCCCTCAAGCCGTTCGGTGAGAAGTTCGGCCAGGAGAACGGCGTGACCGTCGAGGTGCAGGCCGTCTCCAAGGACCTGCAGACCAACTTCGTCACCGCCTCGCAGCAGGGCAGCGGCCCGGACGTCGTGGTCGGCGCGCACGACTGGATCGGCAACCTGGTGCAGAACGGCGCCATCGACCCGGTGCAGCTCGCCGCCGAGCAGAAGAGCGCCTTCAACGAGACCGCCGTCAAGGCCGTGACCTTCAACGGTCAGGTCTACGGCGTGCCCTACGCCACCGAGAACATCGCGCTGATCCGCAACACGGAGCTGGCCCCCGAGGCGCCGAAGACGATCGAGGACCTGGTCGCCAGCGGCAAGAAGCTCAAGGCCGAGAAGAAGGCCAGCGAGATCCTCTGCCTCCAGTCCGGTCAGAACGGCGACGCGTACCACATCTACCCGCTGTACACCTCGGCCGGCGGCTACCTCTTCGGCACCGCCGCCAACGGCGACTACGACCCGAAGGACCTGGGCGTGGGCAAGCCGGAGTCGATCGCCGCGTTCCAGAAGATCGCCAAGCTCGGTGAGAAGGGCGACGGGGCGTTGAAGCGTTCCATCACCGGCGAGAACTCGATCGCCACCTTCACCGGCAAGAAGTGCGCCTACCTGGTCTCCGGCCCGTGGGCGATCGCTGACGCCAAGAAGGCCGGCATCAAGTACGACATCTCCCCGGTCCCCGGCTTCGCCGGTGGCAAGGAGGCCCAGCCGTTCGTGGGCGTCCAGTCGTTCTACGTCGCCGCCAAGGGCAAGAACAAGGCCCTGGCCCAGGAGTTCGTCACCAACTACGTCACCAAGCCCGACCTGGCCGTGGCGCTGTACAACGCCGAGCCGCGCCCGCCGGCGCTGACCGCCGCCTTCGACCAGGTCAAGGGCAGCGACCCGGACCTGGCCAAGTTCTCCGAGGCCGGCAAGAACGGCCAGGTGCTCCCGGCGATCCCGGCCATGGCCGCGATCTGGGACCCGTTCGGCAAGGCCGAGGCCGCCGTCATCGGTGGCGCCGACCCGGCCAAGACCGTCACCGCCGCAGGCAAGACGATCTCCGGTCAGATCAAGTAATGAGCACGTCGCTGTCCGGCCCGGGGTCTGCTGAGCAGGTCCCGGGCCGGACAGCGACGTGCTCATTACTTGATCTGACCGGAGATCGTCTGGCCCGGGGCGGGGGGCCCGTTCGCTCCGGGCCCCCGCGCAAGTCCCGTGACGCGCGGCACCACGCGCCGATCACCCTGACCGGCCTCGTCGTCAAGGTGGTCCTGCTCGGCCTGGTGGCCGGGATCGCGATCTGGGCGGCCTTCCCGCTCATCGAGGCGAAGCTCTGGGTCGGCCTGGCGATCCTGGTGGCCACCACCGCCGCCCTGTTCTACCTCTACCTGACCCCTCGGCACATCCCGGCCAAGTACCTGATCCCGGGCACGATCTTCCTGATCGTGTTCCAGGTCTTCCCGGTGCTCTACACCGCCAGCACCGCCTTCACGAACTTCGGCGACGGCCACCGTGGCGACAAGTCCGAGGCGGTCGTCGCCATCCAGAGTTCGTCGGTGAAGCAGCTCGCCGGCTCGGCGCAGTACCCGCTCTCGGTCGCCACCGAGGGTGACCCGGCCACCGGACCGCTGGTCTTCCTGGTCACCGACCCGAAGACCGGCGCGGTCTCGGTCGGCGACGCCGACGGGCTCAAGCAGCTCGACGCCGCCGACGTCACCGTGGCGCCGGACGGCAAGGTCACCGCAGCCGAGGGCTACACCGTGCTCAACTTCGGTCAGGCCAGCGCCCGGAGCAAGGAGATCACCGACCTGGTGGTGCCGACCGCCGGCGGCGCGCTGCGCTCGTCCGGCCTGACCCGTGCGTACGAGGGGACCGCGGTCCGCGCGTACGACGAGGCCTGCGACTGCATCAAGGACAGTGAGAGCGGAAAGACCTGGACCGCCGACGAGTCGGTCGGCTCCTTCGTCGCCGCCGACGGCGAGCGGCTCGCCCAGGGCTGGAAGGTCAACGTCGGGCTGGAGAACTTCAGCCGGGTGCTGACCGACCCGAACATCTCCGGCCCGTTCTTCGGCACGCTGGTCTGGAACTTCGCCTTCGCGCTCGGCTCGACCGGCTTCACGTTCCTGCTCGGCCTGGGCATCGCGCTGGCCCTGCACTCGCCCCGGATGCGCGGCACCAACCTCTACCGGGTGCTGCTGATCCTCCCGTACGCCATGCCGTCGTTCGCGATGCTGCTGGTCTGGCGGGACATGTTCAACACCGACTTCGGCCTGGTCAACAACCTGTTCGGGCTGAGCGTCGACTGGTTCGGCGAGACCTGGTCCGCTCGGATCGCGGTGCTGCTGGTGCAGCTCTGGCTCGGCTACCCGTACATGTTCCTGGTCGCCACCGGTGCGCTACAGGCCATTCCCCGGGAGCTGACCGAGGCCACCTCGGTCGACGGCGCGAGCCCCTTCCAGTCGTTCAAGGCGGTCACCCTGCCGCTGCTGCTGGTGGCCATCTCGCCGCTGCTGATCGCGTCGTTCGCGTACAACTTCAACAACATCAACGCGATCTGGTTCACCACCGAGGGTGGCCCGTTCCCCGCGGACAACCCGCGCAGCGGCGCCACCGACCTGCTGATCACGTACACCTATCGGCTGGCCTTCGGCGCGCAGGGCGCCGAGTACGGCCTGGCCGCCACCGTCTCGATCTTCATCTTCGCGATCGTGGCCGTGGTGTCCGCCATCAGCTTCTCGCGTACCCGCAGGCAGGAGGAGGTGTACTCGTGACGACCCACGCCGAGGCGCCCGTCGTCAACCGCAACGCGACCGGCAAGTCCAAGGGCCGCTGGCTGACCCAGGTCGGGTGGCGGCACCTGGTCGGGGTGCTCGCGGTGGCGTTCAGCCTCTTCCCGATCCTGTTCGTCATCTCCGCCGCCCTCAACCCGCTGGGCACGCTCTCCTCCACCGAGCTGCTGCCGACCGGCGCGTCGTTCGAGAACTTCACCAACCTGTTCTCGAAGACGGCGTTCGGTCACTGGTTCCTGAACTCGCTGCTGCTCGCCGGGGTGGCCAGCTTCGCGTCGATCTTCCTGTCGGCGCTGGCCGCGTACGCGTTCTCCCGGATGCGGTTCGCCGGCCGCCGGGTCGGGCTGCTCACCCTGCTGCTGATCCAGATGTTCCCGCAGTTCCTGGCGATCGTGGCGATCTTCCTGATCTTCACCACGGTCACCGACCTGTGGCCGTCGATTGGCTTCAACACCCCGTGGGGCCTGTTCCTGCTCTACATGGGTGGCGCGCTGGGGGCGAACACCTGGCTGATGAAGGGCTTCTTCGACACCCTGCCGAAGGAGCTCGACGAGTCGGCGACCATGGACGGCGCGTCGCACGCCCAGGTCTTCTTCCGGATCATGCTGCCGCTGGTGGCGCCGATCCTGGCCGTGACCGGGCTGCTCGCCTTCATCGGCTCGATCAACGAGTTCATCCTCGCCAACGTGTTCCTCACCAACACCAACTCGAAGACCCTCGCGGTCGGCATGTTCGGCCTGGTGGCCGGTGAGCGCAACAACAACTTCGGGATGTTCGCGGCGGGCACGCTGCTCACCGCGATCCCCACGGTGCTGGTGTTCCAACTGCTCCAGCGCTACATCGTCTCCGGCCTCACCGCCGGCGCCGTCAAGGGGTAAATCGGATAGGTGGCCGCTCTTCGCGCGGCACGGCCTGAGTGGTCCGGGTCCGCGCGCGGGCCCGGGGCCTGCCCGTGGGGCCGGTTTGCGGGGTGTCGGGGTGTCGTCGACTGAGGACACCCCGACACGCCGCAAACGGGGGCGAGGGGTCCGGTCCGGGCGGGCGTTTTCTCTCGACGTACCGAAGGGTTTTGTCATGTCCCTGTTGCCGCACCACGACGGATCCGCCACCTACGTGCCCGAGCAGGAGCCGGCGCTCGGGCAGACCGTGCCGGTCTTCGTCCGGGTCCCGGCGGGCGCCGACGTGCGGCAGGTGCACGTCCGCACCACCGGCGACGGTGAGCCGCACTTCGCCGAGGCAACCGTCGACCGCACCGAGGGCGGCGACGTGTGGTGGCGGGCCGACGTCGAGGTCCGCAACCCGGTCAGCAACTACCGCTTCATGCTCTCCGGGGCCGACGGCTACCGCTGGCTCAACGCCGCCGGCCTGGTCTCCCACGACGTGCCGGACAACGGCGACTTCAAGCTGGTCAGCTACGCCCCGCCGCCGGCCTGGGCGCGCGACGCGGTGATCTACCAGATCTTCCCGGACCGGTTCGCCCGCTCCGCCGCCGCCGACGGCCGCACCCCGCCGGACTGGGCGATCCCGTGCGACTGGGACACCCCGGTCGTCGGGCGCGGGCCGCAGACGCCGTACCAGTTCTACGGCGGCGACCTGGACGGCATCACCGAACGCCTGGACCACCTGGCCCGGCTCGGGGTGAACACCCTTTACCTCACCCCGGTCTTCCCGGCCCGCTCCAACCACCGCTACGACGCGGCCAGCTTCGACACCGTCGACCCGCTGCTCGGCGGGGACGCCGCGCTGGCCCGGCTCGCCGACGCGGTCCACGCCCGGGGCTGGCGGCTGCTTGGCGACATCACCAGCAACCACACCGGCGACGCGCACGAGTGGTTCACCACCGCCGCCTCGGACGTGCGCGCCGCCGAGCGGGAGCTGTACTACTTCGACGAGGCGACCGGTGAGTACGATTCCTGGAACGGGGTCAAGTCCCTGCCGAAGCTGAACTGGGGCAGCGCGGAGCTGCGCCGGCGCTTCGCCACCGCCGAGGACTCGCTGCTGCGGCGCTGGCTGCGCCCGCCGTACGGGCTGGACGGCTGGCGGGTCGACGTGGCGAACATGACCGGCCGGCGCGGCGCGGACGCGTACACCCACGAGGTGGCGCGACTGCTGCGCGAGGTGGTCGCCGACACCCGCCCCGACGGCCTGCTGCTCGCCGAGCACGGCCACGACCACACCGGCGACCTGGACGCCGACGGCTGGCACGGGACGATGAACTACGTCGGCTTCACCGACCCGGTCTGGTCCTGGCTGCGGCACGGCGACGACCCGGTGCCGAACTTCCTCGGCACCCCGGGCGGCGTACGACGGCGGGACGCCGAGGCGGTGCTGGCCACCATGGACACCTACCGGTCGCTGATCTCCTGGCGCTCGTACACCCACTCGTGGCAGCTGCTCGGCTCGCACGACTCGGCCCGGATCCGCACGGTGGTCGGCGACGCCGCCCGGCAGGAGGTGGCCGCCGGCCTGCTCGCCACGATGCCGGGTACCCCGGTGGTCTTCGCCGGCGACGAGCTGGGGCTGACCGGCACCAACGGCGAGGGTTCGCGGACCCCGATGCCGTGGCACCGGCCGGAGAGCTGGGACCAGGGGACCTTCGCCGCGTACCGGGGGCTGCTGGCGCTGCGCCGCGACACCCCCGCGCTGCGCCACGGTGGCCTGCGCCGGGTGCACGTCGACGCCGACACCCTGGTCTTCCTCCGGGAGACCCCAACCGGCGCGGTGCTGGTGCTCGCCCGCCGGGCCGCCGGGCGGCCGGTCCGGCTGGCCGGGCTGCGGGCGGGGGAGAACGTGTACGGCGGCGCCCCGGCGTTGCGCCCGGACGCCAACGGCGTGGTCACCCTCCCCGCCGACGGCCCCACGTTCCAGGTCTGGCGGCTGTCCTGACCCGCTGACCGCCCGTGTCCCGCCGGCGCAGCCGCGCCCCGCGATCTTGCGGTTGCATCCCCGTCCTTGGGGGCATTCATCCGATTCGCCCGGGCGGAGGGTGCAAGATCGCGGGGGGTCAGGGGGCGGCGGGCTGGCCGAGCAGGGTGCGGACGCCGGCGAGGTAGCTGCGGCGGTCCGGCCGGCCGGTGAGCACCTTCTGCATCAGGTAGCCCGGGACCAGGCCGAACAGCGCGGTGCCGACGGCCTCGGGGTCGGCGTCGGGGGGCAGCTCGCCCGCCTCCCGGGCCCGCCGGGCCAGCAGCGTGAAGCGGTCCCGGAAGCCGCTGTACGTCGTCTTCACAAACGTCGCCAGCGCCGGGTCGCGCAGCGACTCGCTCCACACCTGGATCGCCAGCGGCAGGATGCCGTCCTCGCCCGCCTGGGCGTCGACGTAGGTGAGCGCCCGGTCCAGTGCCTCGACCAGGGGCAGCGGCGGCTCGGCGGCGGCCAGCTCGGCGAAGACGGCGTCCGCCCCGCCGATCACCGACTGGGCGATCGAGGTGATCAGGTCGTTCTTGCTCGGGAAGTAGCGGTAGACCGCCCCGACCGAGAGCCCCGCCTCGGCGATCACGTCCTGCATCGAGGTGTTGTGGAAGCCGTCGCGCAGGAAGCAGCGCCGGGCCGCGTCGAGGATCTGCTGTCGACGGGCCGCGAGGTGGGCGTCCGATACGCGTGGCATGACACACAGTGTAAAACGAACGCTCGTTCTTGACGGGCAGCCGCGGCGAGGCGCACGCTCTATTTAAAAGAACGAGCGTTCGTTTTAAGGAGTGGGCATGTCTCGTACGTCCCGGCCCCCGATGCTGTCCGCCGTGCTGATCGCCGCCCTCGCGGTGACGGTGCAGGCGTTGCTCGTACCCCTGTTCGCCGGGCCCGCCGCGAACCTGGCAGCGCGCGACCTGCCGGTCGCCGTCGCCGGCCCGGCGACCGCCACCGCCGAACTGGCCGACCGGCTCGCGGCCGCCCGGCCCGGCGCGTTCGCCCTCACCGAACTCCCGGACGCCGCCGCGGCCGACCGGGCGTTGCGCGACCGCGAGGTCTACGCCGCCTTCGTCGTCGGCCCCGACGGCGTCGGCCTGCGCACCGCTCCGGCCGCCGGCCCCGCCGTGGCGGCCCTGCTCACCGAGGCCGCGACGGGACTCTCCGGGGGTCGGCCGGTGCCGGTGACGGTGGTGGTGCCGACCGACCCGGACGACCCGCGTGGAGCCGGCTTCGCCGCCGGTTTCCTGCCGTTGGCGCTGACCAGCATGCTCGCCGGCGTCCTGCTCACCACCCTGGTCGCCGGCCGGCGCGCCCGGGTGGTCGGGCTGCTCGGGTACGCCCTGCTCACCGCGCTGATCGGCACGGCGGTGCTGCACGGCTGGCTCGGGGTGATCGGCGGTGACCTCCTGACCGAGGGCGCGGCGATCGGGCTCTTCGCGCTCGCCGCCGCCGGCACCGTGGCGGGGCTGGGCGCGCGGCTCGGCGCCCCGGGCCTCGGCGTCGGTGCGCTGCTGGTCTTCCTGCTGGGCAACCCGCTCTCCGCGGTGAGCGCCGCACCGGAACTGCTGCCGCAGCCGTGGGGTGCCGTCGGGCAGTTCCTGCCGGTGGGCGCCGGTGGGACGCTGTTGCGGTCGGCCGCCTTCTTCGACGGCGCCGGCGCGGGCCGTCCGGTCGCCGTACTGACCGGCTACGCGGTGGCCGGGCTCGCCCTGGTGCTGGTGGCACGGAGCCGCGCGCCCCGGTCCGCCGACGCCGACGAGATCACGGTATGAGCTCAGCCGGGCGGGGCGGCTACTACGAACTGTCGTTGGTGGGGGAGGATGATCGGCGTGGAAGCTCTTCGGCTGGTACTTCTCTACGTCCATCTGATCGGGTTCGCGCTGCTGCTCGGCGGCGCCATCGCCCAGTACGTCAGCGGCCGGCTGCGGATCAACGCGGCCATGCTCTGGGGCTCGGTGATCGGTCTGCTCACCGGCATCGGGCTCTCCGCTCCGCTGCGCGAGGGCGACGAGCCCGCCCCGGCGAAGCTTGTTACCAAGTTGGTGCTGGCTCTGCTGATCTTCGTCATGGTCTTCTTCTCCCGGAAGCGGGCCGAGGTCAACCGCGGGCACTTCCTCGCGCTCGTCGGGTTGACCCTGGTCAACGCCGCTGTCGCGGTGTTCTGGCGGTAGCCCCGAGGACCCGCCCGCGGGCCCCGGGGAAAGGGACTTTCCAGACAGCGGGCGGGTCACATATCAGCACTCTGAGTGATCTGCCCCACGCCCGGGTTACGCCGGGATAACAGCCGCTCAACAGTCGTGCACGATTGGCGGCCGGTGGGTGGGCGCGGGCGTACGCTCCCGTCCGTAACGTGGGATGCCGGCAGCACAGCGCTGGTCGGTTCAAGGGCTGCCACCGCACGAGGCGCGGTGTGCAATGGGAAGGAGACGTCTTGCGCTCTGTGCGTGGGATGCGGATCGCCTCCGCGATCGTGGCGGGCGGGCTCGTGCTGGCCGCCGCCGGGTGTGGTGAGGCCCCCGAGGACGACAACAACGCCGGCAACGGCGCCAAGAAGTACAGCGCCTGCATGGTGACCGACGTCGGCGGCATCGACGACAAGTCGTTCAACACCTCCGCCTGGAAGGGTCTCCAGGAGGCCCAGAAGGCGAACGACAACATCGACATCAAGTACGTCGCGTCGAAGGCCGAGGCGGACTACGAGGTCAACCTGACCGGGTACGTCAACCAGAAGTGCGACTTCATCCTGGCCGTCGGTGGCCTGATGGCGGACGCCACCAAGAAGATCGCCGGCGCGAACCCGAACCAGCAGTTCGGCATCGTGGACGCGAACCCGGGCGTGGGCAACGTCTACCCGATGCAGTTCGACACCGCCCAGGCCGCCTTCCAGGCCGGCTACCTGGCCGCCGGGATGAGCAAGTCCGGCAAGGTCGGCACCTACGGCGGTCTGCCGATCCCGCCGGTGACCATCTTCATGGACGGCTTCGCCGACGGCGTGGCGTACTTCAACAAGGCCAAGGGCAAGAACGTCCAGGTGCTGGGCTGGGACAAGGCGACCCAGAAGGGTTCCTTCACCAACGACTTCCAGAAGCAGGACGAGGGCAAGAAGGTCTCCGACGCGCTGGTCGCCCAGGGCGCGGACGTCGTCATGCCGGTCGCCGGCGGCGCCGGCCTCGGCACCACCGCCGCGGCCCAGGCCTCGGGCGGCAAGTACTCGGTCATCTGGGTGGACGTCGACGGTTGCGAGAGCACCCCGAACTGCGCCGCGCTGCTGACCACGGTCGTCAAGAACATCCCGGACGCCGTCAAGGACGCCGTGCTCAAGGCCGCCGGTGGCGAGAAGCTCCAGGCCCAGCCGGGCTTCGTCGGCAACCTGGCCAACAACGGCGTCTCGATCGCCCCTTACCACGACTTCGAGACCAAGGTCCCGGCGGAGCTCAAGGCCGAGGTCGAGAAGATCAAGGCGGACATCGCCGCCGGCACCATCACGGTCACCTCGAAGGCCCAGCCGACCAAGTGACCGCCTCCCCGGCCGCCGCGATGAAATCATCGGCAACGGAGGCCGGCGGGCACCAGGCATGACGATCGGCCGCCTCGGCGTACGTGGGACACCTCGCGTGCGCCGGGGCGGCCGATCCGCTCCACCTCGCGGCCGACCCTGCCGGTCGGCCGACCGGCAGCTAGGCTGCACCATCGCTCGCACTCCAGGAGGTTGCGCTGAGACTCGAACTGCGCGGCATCACCAAGCGGTTCGGTGATCTGGTCGCCAACGACCACATCGACCTGACGGTGGAGCCTGGAGAGATTCACGCCCTGCTCGGCGAGAACGGCGCCGGCAAGTCGACCCTGATGAACGTGCTCTACGGGCTCTACCAGCCCGACGAGGGCGAGATCCTGGTCGACGGCCAGCCGCTGAAGCTGAGGGGGCCGTCGGACGCGATCGCGGCCGGGATCGGCATGGTGCACCAGCACTTCATGCTGGTGCCGGTCTTCACGGTCGCCGAGAACATCATGCTCGGCGCCGAGCAGGTCCGGGGCGGCATCCTCGGCTTCCTGGACCGGCGGCGGGCCCGCCGCGAGGTGGCCGAGGTCTCCGAGCGGTACAACCTGCGGGTCGACCCGGACGCGGTGATCGAGGACCTGCCGGTCGGCATCCAGCAGCGGGTGGAGATCGTCAAGGCGCTCACCCGCGACGTCGACCTGCTCATCCTGGACGAGCCGACCGCCGTGCTCACCCCGCAGGAGACCGAGGAGCTGCTCACGGTCATGCGGTCGCTCAAGGCCGCCGGCAAGTCGATCGTCTTCATCACCCACAAGCTCGGCGAGGTCAAGGCCATCGCCGACCGGATCACCGTGATCCGGCGCGGCAAGACCGTCGGCACGGCCTCCCCGGAGGCGAGCCGCGACGAGCTGGCCGCGCTGATGGTGGGGCGCAGCGTCCGGCTCACCGTGGACAAGCAGCCGGCCACCCCCGGCAAGCCGATGCTCCAGGTCTCCGGCCTGGTCGTCGACGACGACCGGCGGATCCGCGCGGTCGACGGCGTCGACCTGACCGTGCACGCCGGTGAGGTGCTCGGCGTCGCGGGCGTGCAGGGCAACGGCCAGACCGAGCTGATTGAGGCGATCATGGGCCTGCGCCCGGCGCTCGCCGGCACGGTCACCCTCGACGGCCGGCCGATGCAGGGCTGGTCCACCAAGAAGGTGCTGCGCGCCGGCGTCGGCTACGTCCCCGAGGACCGCAGCGTCGACGGCCTGGTCAAGGAGTTCTCCGTCGCGGAGAACCTGGTCCTGGACATCTACGACCGGCCGCCCTTCGGCAAGGGCCTGGCCCTCAAGCCGGACGCCATCGCGAAGTCGGCGAAGGAGCGGATTGCGCAGTTCGACGTCCGTACCTCCTCGGCCGACGCCTCGGTGGGCACCCTCTCCGGCGGCAACCAGCAGAAGGTGATCGTGGCCCGGGAGCTGTCCCGGCCGCTGAAGCTGCTCATCGCCGCCCAGCCGACCCGGGGCGTGGACGTCGGCTCGATCGAGTTCATCCACAGCCAGGTGATCCGCGAGCGGGACGTGGGCACCGCCGTCATGGTCGTCTCCAGCGAGCTGGACGAGGTGATCGGCCTGGCCGACCGGATCGCGGTCATGTACCGCGGCCGGATCATCGGCATCGTCGGCCCGGACACCCCGCGCGAGGAGATCGGTCTGCTGATGGCCGGCATCACCCCGGACGCCGCCGGGGCGACCCCGACCGGCGCCGTGGCCCCGGCCCCTGAGGGCCCTGGTAACGAGGACGAGGCATGAGCAACTCCAACGCGGTGTCGGGCTCCCCGGACAAGGAGCCGGCGACCGAGGCGCAGGCGGCGCAGGACGAGGCGGGCAAGACCGGCCGCGGCGCCACCATGACCGCGCCGAAGCAGCCCACGGAGCAGCCCCGGCCCACCCTGGGCCGGCTCTTCCTGGACAACCTCTGGGCCGCCAACACGGTCACCGTGACGGTGCTCGCGCTGGTGCTGGCGATGGTGGTCGGCGCGATCCTGATCATCGTCTCGGACCCGGAGGTGCTCGCCACCTACGGCTACATCACCGCCCGGCCGGGTGACGCGCTCACCTCCAGCTGGACGGTGGTCAGCGAGGCGTACGCGAACCTGTTCAAGGGCGCCGTCTTCGACCCCGAGGCGGTCGGCTTCCAGGCGGCGCTGAGCCCCATCTCCGAGACGCTCACCTACACCGCGCCGCTGGTCTTCACCGGTCTGTCGGTGGCGCTCGCCTTCCGGGGCGGGCTGTTCAACATCGGCGCCCAGGGCCAGGCGACCATGGGCGTCATCCTCGCCGCGATCGCCGGCTTCGCCCTGCCGCTGCCGCCGGTGGTGCACCTGCTCGTCGCGCTGATCGCCGGCGCCGTCGGTGGCGCGATCTGGGGCTTCATTCCCGGCATCCTCAAGGCGCGCACGGGCGCCCACGAGGTGATCAACACGATCATGCTGAACTACATCGCGGTCTACTTCCTCTCCTGGGTCATCATCCAGAACGGGGTGCAGAACCCGGAGCGGGCCGACGCGATCAGCAAGCCGGTCGACGCCTCGGCGCAGCTGCCCCGCCTGCTCGGCGCCGACCTGCGCGTGCACGCCGGCATCCTGCTCGCGGTGCTGGCCACCTGGTTCATCGCCTGGCTGCTCAACCGCTCCACGCTCGGCTTCGAGCTGCGCGCCGTCGGCGCCAACCCGGACGCCGCCCGGACGGCCGGCATCAGCGTCACCCGGACGTACGTGCTGATCATGGTGATCGCCGGTCTGCTCGCCGGCCTCGGCGGCAGCCAGATGGTGCTGGGCACCACGGCGAACGCGCTGACCCCGCTGGTGGTCGCGCAGATCGGCTTCGACGGCATCCTGGTCGCGCTGCTGGGCCGGGTGAAGCCGTGGGGCGTACTGCTCGCGGCGCTGCTCTTCGGCGCGCTCCAGGCCGGCGGCAACCGGATGCAGTCGTACTCGGGGATCTCGCTGGAGCTGGTCACCGTGCTCCAGGCGCTGATCGTCATCTTCATCGCCGCACCGGCCCTGGTGAAGGCGATCTTCCAGCTCCGGGCCGCCCGCGCCGCCCGGTTGCAGACGAGCCTGGCGAAGGGCTGGTAAGGCATGTCCACCATGGCTGTCCCCGACGTCAAGGTCGCAGAGGTCGACGAGGGCTTCTGGACGCGCAACCGCAAGATCGGCGCGGTCCTGCTGGCGCTGGGCGTGCTCGCCGCGGTGCTCTTCGGCGCGCTGGCCACCGACCGGCAGGCACGCTTCACCCTCAGCGAGACCGAGGGCGGCGCGGCGCTGGAGATCAACGGCACGGTCGGCGCGATCCTGTTCGGGATCATCGCCGCCGCGGCCGGAGCGGCCCTGCTGGCCGGGATCCCGAAGCGCTGGTTCACCCTGGCGCTCGGCGTCGGGCTGGTCGCCTTCGTGCTGAGCTTCCTCTGCTGGCAGGTGTCGGCCGCGCCCGAGGGCCGCAACTTCATGCCGATGGTCAACATCGTCCGGGGCACCTTCGTCCTGGCCCTGCCGCTGATCTTCGGCGCACTGGCCGGCGTGCTCTGCGAGCGCTCCGGCGTGGTCAACGTGGCGATCGAGGGGCAGTTGCTGATGGGCGCCTTCAGCGGCGCGCTCTTCGGCAGCCTCTTCAACAGCGTCTGGGTGGGCCTGGTCGCCGCGGCGATCGGCGGCGCGTTCATCTCGCTGCTGCTGGCGGTCTTCGCCATCCGCTATCTGGTCGACCAGGTGGTCATGGGTGTCGTGCTGAACCTGCTGGCGGTCGGCATCACCGGCTTCCTCTATGAGCGGCTGATGCAGACCAACGCGGAGAAGTACAACAGCGCGCCCCGCTTCACCAACTGGGAGATCCCGCTGCTGGAGGACATCCCGGTGATCGGGCCGGCGCTGTTCCGCGGCAACATCTTCCTCTACCTGGGCCTGCTGTTGGTGCTGGTCATCCACCTCGCGCTGTTCCGGACCCGGTGGGGCCTGCGGACCCGCTCGGTGGGCGAGCACCCGACCGCCGCGGACACCCTCGGCGTCAAGGTGCTCGGGCTGCGCTACCGCAACGTGCTGCTGGCGGGCGTGGTCGCCGGCATCGGCGGCGCCTCCTACACGCTGGCGCTCTACAGCTTCACCAAGAACATGATCGGCGGTAAGGGCTTCATCGCCCTGGCCGCGCTGATCTTCGGCCGGTGGAGCCCGACGGGGGCGCTGCTCGCGGCGCTCTTCTTCGGCTTCGCCGACCAGCTCGCCACCTACCTGGGCGCGATCGGCAGCAGCATCCCGAGCCAGTTCCTGGCGATGCTGCCGTACCTGGCGACGATCCTGGCGGTGGCCGGGCTGGTCGGCCGGGTCCGCGCGCCCGCGGCGGACGGCAAGCCGTACATCAAGGGCTGAGCCCGCGGCGGAAGCCGCACCCGTGCCCGGTGGGGAACCTCCCACCGGGCACGGTCGTTTCCCGGCCCCGCCGCCGACCCGGCGGGTGTCGGCAGACACCAGGGGTACCCCTTCCCGCGCCCGACCACCCTGACTTGGGCAGAATGGTGGGATGACCGAGATCGACTGGGAGCGGCTGCGGGCCGCCGCCACCGAGGTGATGCGGCACGCGTACGTCCCGTACTCGAAGTTCCCGGTCGGGGCGGCCGCCCTGGTCGACGACGGCCGGGTGGTGACCGGCTGCAACGTGGAGAACGCCGCGTACGGCGTCACCCTCTGCGCCGAGTGCGGCGTGGTCTCCGCGCTGCACGCCTCCGGCGGGGGCCGCCTCGTCGCGATGTCCTGCGTCGACGCCACCGGCGAGCCGCTGATGCCGTGCGGCCGGTGCCGGCAGCTGCTGTGGGAGAACGGCGGGCCGGAGTGCCTGGTCGAGTCCAAGGGACGGCCGCTGCGCATGGCCGAGCTGCTGCCGCACGCCTTCGACGTGGCCGACATCGAGGCGGTGACCGGGGAACAGCCGGTCCCGGTGGTGCCGGAGCGGCTGGCCGCCTGGCGGGGGCGGGGCACCGTCTTCGTGCACCCCGACATGTCCGCCGGGCAGCAGGTCTGGACGGCGTACTGGGAGCGGTCGGCCGGGGACGCCGAGGGCGCCGAGACCGGGGTGCTGGAGGAGGGCCCGAGCTGGGACGAGCCGGCCGAGGCGATCACCTGGGGGCACGCCCGGACGCCCCGGGTGGTGGTGGTCGACGCCAGCGGCACCATCTTCTGGGCCGGCGAGGGCGAGCCTCCGATGGAGATCCCCACCCGCTGGCCCGCGGGCTGAACCCGTCCCGGCGTACCGCCGATCAGCAGAACCAGACAAGCAGAGGAACTCGACGATGAGTGCGTTCACGGCGGTCGACGTCATCCGGACCAAGCGGGACGGGGGTGTGCTGAGCGACGCCCAGATCGACTGGGTGGTCGACGCGTACACCCGGGGGCTGGTGGCCGACGAGCAGATGTCGGCCCTGGCCATGGCGATCCTGCTGCGCGGGATGACCCCGCCGGAGATCGCCCGCTGGACCGCCGCGATGATCGCCAGCGGCGAGCGGCTGGACCTCTCGCCGGTGGCCCGCCCCACCGTGGACAAGCACTCCACCGGCGGCGTCGGTGACAAGATCACCCTGCCGCTCACCCCGCTGGTCGCGGCCTGTGGCGGCGCGGTGCCGCAGCTCTCCGGGCGCGGCCTCGGGCACACCGGCGGCACGCTGGACAAGCTGGAGTCGATCCCGGGCTGGCGGGCGGCGCTGAGCAACGACGAGTTCATCTCCCAGCTGCGCGACGTCGGCGCGGTGATCTGCGCGGCCGGCGAGGGGCTGGCCCCGGCCGACCGCAAGCTGTACGCGCTGCGCGACGTCACCGGCACCGTCGAGGCGATCCCGCTGATCGCCAGCTCGATCATGAGCAAGAAGATCGCCGAGGGCACCGGCGCGCTGGTGCTCGACGTGAAGGTCGGCTCCGGCGCGTTCATGAAGTCCGTCGACGACGCGCGGGAACTGGCCCGGACCATGGTGGAGCTGGGCGGCGCGCACGGCGTGAAGACCGTCGCGCTGCTCACCGACATGTCGACCCCGCTCGGCCTGACCGTCGGCAACGCAATCGAGGTGACCGAGTCGGTGGAGGTGCTGGCCGGCGGCGGCCCCGCCGACGTGGTGGAGCTGACCCTCGCCCTGGCCCGCGAGATGCTGGACGCGGCCGGTCTGCCGGACGCCGACCCGGCCGCCGCGCTGCGCGACGGGCGGGCGATGGACGCCTGGCGCTCGATGATCCGCGCGCAGGGCGGGGACCCGGACGCCCCGATGGCGACCGCCAACGAGGTCGAGGTGGTCCGCGCCCAGGCCGACGGCTTCGTCTACTCGGTCGACGCGTACGCGATCGGGGTGGCCGCCTGGCGGCTCGGCGCCGGGCGGGCCCGCAAGGAGGACCCGGTCAGCGCTGCCGCGGGTGTGGTGCTGCACAAGCGGCCCGGTGACCCGGTCCGGGCCGGCGACCCGCTCTACGAACTCCGCGCCGACCAGGCCGCCCGGATTCCGGCGGCGCGGGCGGAGGCCGAGCGGGCGGTCCGCCTCGCGCCCACCGCGCCGGCCGCGTCGTCGCTGGTCATCGAGCGGATCGGCTGAACGGCCGAGCGCCCGGCACCGGTCGGTCGGTGGCGGGCCCTCGGCGTGGTGCCGGCCCGCCCCGGGCGCTATTCTCCCAGCCCAGGGGGACAGTCCGGCGGTGACGCCGACGCGAGCAGACAGGGACTTCGACCGTGCTGGTACCCGCCCCCGATCCCCGGGAAGTCCGTGAGGCGAGCCTGGACGAGCTGTCCCGGCTGCGCCTGCCGTTGCCGCCCCCGCAGTTTCCGCTGGTCTGGGAGCCGGGCGACGAGATCGAGTTGCGTCCCACCGGCGAGATCGAGGCGCGGATCGCGGTCCTGCACCTGATCCTGGCCCGGTGCTTCGGGATGCCGCCGCAGGCGGCGATGAGCTGGCTGCTCGACTCGCACCTGGTCGAGATGGTCACCCCGCCGGAGTGGCAGTTCGTGATGGGCGGCAAGGGCGACCACCGCTCGTTCGTGCTGCACCACGACGCGCTCTTCTCGCTGGCCTGGGTGCTCGGGCTGAGCAAGCAGCTCGATCCGACCATCCCGGTCGACGAGCGGCTGGTGGAGCGGATGCCGCACATCGCCGACGGGGAGACGTTCGGCCAGTGGCGGGCCCGCATCCTGGCCGCGCCGCAGCACCCGGCCGACGCGGCCGCCCTGCTGGACCTGCACTACTGCCTGGACTGGGCGTACCTGGAGGCGGAGAAGCACGGCCTGGCACTGCCCGGCCTGGTGGACGCCAACGCGATCGGCCAGCGGCGCTGGGCGTTGGAGTGGGCGGTGGTGCTGCGCGGGCCGTACCACGACGAGCCGCCGGGCTGGGAAGAGGTCGACCTCTCCACCTGAGCCGCTGATCAGCGCGGGCGCCAGACGGTGAGCCGGACCGCGGCGGTGACCGCGACCGGCTCGGGCAGCGCGGCGATCCGGGCGGCGAGCCGCTGCGGGTCGGTGTGCCAGGCGCTGGGTCCCATGCCGACCAGGGTGGCCACCTCGGCCCCGGTCAGCCGCAGCCGGGCGGTGTGCACGGCGGCCCGCTCCTGGGTGAAGTGACCGGCCAGGCTGTCGGCCACCCGGTCCGCCTTGGCCGGGTCCACCCGCAGCAGGCCCAGCGCCTCGACCAGCTCGGCGAGGTGCGCGTCCGTCGGGGTGACCACGAGCAGCGCCCCGGCCGGGTCGAGGACCCGGTGGAACTCCGCGCCGTTGCGCGGGGCGAAGACGTTCAGCAGCACGGCGGTCGAGGCATCGGCGAGCGGCAGCCGCTGCCAGGTGTCGGCGAGCGCCGCCGCGGCCCTCGGGTGGGCCCGGGCGGCGCGCCGCAGCGCCGGCTTGGAGACGTCCAGGGCCAGGCCGACGGCGTCGGGCAGCGCCGCCAGCACCGCGGCGAGGTGCCGGCCGGTGCCCGCTCCGGCGTCCACCACCAGCGGGTACGCCCCGACGCCCGGCTCCGCGTCGGCCCGCCGCCCGTCGCCCATCGGGCCGACGACCCGGGTGGCCGACTCGGCGAGCGCGGCCGAGACGACGTCGTAGTGCCCGGCGGCGAGGAAGTCCGTCCGGGCGGCCACCATCTCGGCGGTGTCCCCGACATGCGGGGCGCGACCGGTGAGCAGGTTGACGTACCCCTGCCGGGCGACGTCGAAGCTGTGCCGGCGCGGGCAGCGCAGCGCGTGGGTGTCGGGGGCCGGGGCCAGCGGGTCGGCGCAGACCGGGCAGCGCAGCCGGGCCAGCACCGCCGGGTGCATCCCGGCCCCGGGCTGCTCGGGCGGGTGCGGCGCGGTCACCCGGTGAGCGTACGTGAGCGGGTCGGCAGCCCGGCCCGTGCCGCGACCGTGGACCGGTGGCCGGCTCAGCGGGGGCCGTTCCCGGCCGGACTCGGCTCGTCGAACTACCGGTACGCCCCGGCGACGAGCGTGCCGTAGGCGGTGGCGTCGCCGTCGACGCGCCCGGCCCGGCGGTCCCGTCCCGGCACCGGTCGGGGGCTGGCTAGGGTCTGAGCATGGTCGCAATCCGATACGAGGACATCGTCAAGGTCCCCAAGGCGCTGCTGCACGATCATCTCGACGGCGGCCTGCGGCCGGCGACGGTCGTCGAACTCGCCGCCGAGGCCGGTCACGAGCTGCCCACCACCGACCCGGAGGCGCTCGGCCGCTGGTTCGTGGAGGCGGCGAACTCGGGTTCGCTGGAGCGCTACCTGGAGACGTTCGCGCACACCGTCGCCGTGATGCAGACCGCGCCGGCGCTGCGCCGGGTGGCCCGGGAGTGCGCGCTCGACCTGGCCGCCGACGGCGTGGTCTACGCCGAGGTCCGGTTCGCCCCCGAGCAGCACCTGGAGCAGAACCTCACGCTGGACGAGGTGGTCGGGGCGGTGGTGGAGGGCTTCGCCGAGGGCAGCGCGGAGGCCGCCGCGGCCGGCCGCCCCGTCCGGGTGGGCACCCTGCTGACCGCGATGCGGCACGCCGCGCGCTCGCAGGAGATCGCCGAGCTGGCCGTGCGGCACCGGGACACCGGGGTGGTCGGCTTCGACATCGCCGGTGCCGAGGCGGGCTTCCCGCCCACCCGTCACCTGGACGCCTTCGAGTACCTGCAGCGGGAGAACTTCCACTTCACCATCCACGCCGGCGAGGCGTTCGGGCTGCCCTCGATCTGGCAGGCGATCCAGTGGTGCGGCGCGGACCGGCTCGGCCACGGGGTGCGCATCGTGGACGACATCACCCCCGGCCCGCAGCCGGTGCTTGGCCGGCTGGCCGCGTACGTGCGGGACAAGCGCATCCCGCTGGAGCTCTGCCCGTCGTCGAACGTGCAGACCGGCGCCGTCGCGTCGATCGCCGACCACCCGATCGGGCTGCTGCGCGACCTCCGGTTCCGGGTCACCGTCAACACCGACAACCGGCTGATGAGCGGCACCTCGATGTCGCGGGAGATGGCGCTGCTGGCGGAGGCCTTCGGCTACGGCTGGAAGGAGTTCCAGTGGTTCACCATCAACGCCATGAAGAGCGCCTTCATCCCGTTCGACGAGCGGTTGCGGATCATCGACGAGGTGATCAAGCCGGCGTACGCGAAGCTGCTGGCCTGATCAGTGGTGCGGGTGGCTGGCGACCAGGCCGGCCACCCGCCGCAGCACCTCCCGCGCGCGGGCGGCCTCGGCGCCCAGGCCGGTCTGCCGGCGCAGCACCGCCGGTTCGGCGCGCAGCAGGGCCACCCCGCGCCGCAGCAGGACCTTCGGCGCCTTGCGCTGCTCGGCGAGGTCACGGGTCAGCCGGCGGACGAAGGTCGTGCCGCGCGGGCGGCGCAGCGCGTACGCCCCGGCGAGGAGCCCCCGGCGGCGGCACTCCTCGACGATCTCGGCGGCGAAGATCCCTTCGGCGACGAAAAGTGGCGATCCGGCCACCTCGAATGGCCGGGTGGCCACCCTTCGGTCGGCACCGATCGCATAAACCGGCACTTCGGCCTTGCCCTCCTGGGCCAGTCGGGCAATTGTGTCCACGGCCGTCACGGCATCCCAGGACTCGGGCGAGTCCCAGTCCACCAGTCCGTTCTGGCGCGGCAACGTAGGGTCATCGCCGTCCTTGTAGAAGTCGTCCAGACACAGCACCGGGAGTCCGGTTCGATGCGCTATATACGACTTTCCCGAGCCGGAGGGGCCGGCGAGCAGGACAACGCGGTGACGGTATTCCATTACGTTCGGTAACTCCGGCCAGACGGATTGCTATCAAATTGCATCAACATCTCATCACACCTCCGGCGACCGCCAACCTGGGCTTTCTCTTTCAGGGGCGGCGTGATGGAATCTCGGGGGTCCGACCCGCCGGGTCGGTCGCTGGGCGTTGCCCGTGGCAACGCGGGGACGCTGCAATCGCGAGGGCGGTGACGTGAGCAAACGGCCGAAGACGGCGGGCTCCTTCCTGTCGCGTCTACGCCGGCCGGCCGGCCGGCTCCGCGACATGCCGATCTGGTCCAAGCTCGGTCTGATCATGATCGTGCCGACCATCGCCACGGTCGTCGTGGGCACCAGTGGGCTGGTGGACCACCTGCAGACACTCAACAATGCCAACCGGGCGGGCGACCTGGCCAATCTGGTGGGGTACTCGGGTGACCTGGTCAACAGCCTCCAGAACGAGCGCACCGCCGCCGTCCTGCTGCTGGGCGCGCCCAAGGGCCAGGCGCGGGACAAGTACCAGGAGGCGTACAACCGGGTCAACCAGCGGGTCGACCAGGCCAAGGCGCCGTACTCGCAGCAACGGCTGGTGATCGAGGATCTCCCGGCCAGCCTGGAGGGCCTGCTCGACCGGATCGACCAGGACCTGAGCGACCTGCCCGGCACCCGGAGCCAGGTCTCCAACGGCAAGCTCAGCCTCAGCAACGCGGTCGGGTCGTACCAGGGCCTGATCGACCAGTTGATCAGCGTTCGGGACTCGACCACCCAGCTGGCCGGCGACAACGACCTGAGTGACCGGATGCGGGCCGCCGCCGCGGTGGCCCGGGAGAAGGAGTTCCTGTCGCTGCGCCGCGTGGCGGTGCACCGGGTGCTCCTGCGGCAGGCGTACATCGCTCCGCTGCGCGACGACTTCATCTCCAGCCAGAAGGGCGGGGAGCTGGCGGCACAGACCTTCCAGTCGGTCGCCAACCAGTCCGAGCGCGAGCTGTACCAGCAGACCGTCGCCGGTTCCGACCTGCGCCAGGCGGAGACCTACAGCGGCTTCATCAAGTCCCGCGACACGGAGAGCATCGCCGGGATCGAGTTCGGCACCGACCAGTGGGACTCGGCCATGGTGGCCAACGCCGAGATGATCCGTAACGTCGAGGTCAAGCTCGACGGCAACGTGATCCGGCAGGCCGAAGACCTCCGCTCGGACGTGCAGCGCCAGGTCTTCCTGGAGACCGGCCTGCTGCTGAGCATGCTGCTGCTGGCGATCCTCTTCGCGTACCTGGTCGCCCGGTCGATGGCCCGCTCCCTGCGCGACCTGCGCCAGGGCGCCCTCTCCATCGCCCAGTACGGCCTGCCGCAGGCGGTGGCCCGGCTGCGCGACCCGCAGGTCAGCGGCCAGCTCTCCCCGGCGCAGCTGGCCAACCAGATCGCCGAGCCGCTGCCGGTCCGCAGCAAGGACGAGTTCGGTCAGGTGACCGAGGCGTTCAACGCGGTCCACCTAGAGGCGGTCCGCACCGCCGCCGAGCAGGCCGCGCTGCGCTCCTCCGTCGCGACCATGTTCGTCAACCTCGCCCGCCGCTCGCAGATCCTGGTCGACCGGCTGATCGGCCACCTCGACCGGCTGGAGCGCGGCGAGGAGGACCCGGACCGCCTGGCCGAGCTGTTCCAGCTCGACCACCTGGCCACCCGGATGCGCCGCAACGACGAGAACCTGCTGGTCCTCGCCGGGGCGGACTCCACCCGCGTGCAGCGCGAACCGGCCGCCCTGATCGACGTGCTCCGCGCCGCGCAGTCCGAGGTCGAGCACTACACCCGGATCGAGTTCGGCATCATCGACCGGGACATCGAGGTCTCCGCGCACGCGGTCAACGACATGGTGCACCTCGTCGCCGAGCTGTTCGACAACGCGACCGCGTTCTCGCCGCCGGACTCGCAGGTCATGGTGGAGGCGCGCCGCATCGGCGACCGGGCCACCCTCTACGTCGAGGACCGCGGCATCGGGATCAGCCGGGAGCAGCTGGGCGACCTCAACGAGCGGCTCGCCACGCCGCCCCAGGTGGACGTGGCCGTCTCCCGGATGATGGGCCTGGTCGTGGTCGCCCGGCTGGCCTCGCGGCACGGCGTCAAGGTCGAGCTGCGTCCCGGCACGGACCGTGGCACGGTCGCCGAGGTCACCATGCCCACCTCCGTGCTGGTGCCCCGGGCGCTCACCGGGCGCGGCCAGCCCGCCCCGGCGCTGCCCGCAGCCACCCCCGGCCCGCAGCAGTCCGGCCCGGTGCCGGCCTTCGGCGCGCTGCCCGCACTGGGCAACGGCCCGGCGCCGGCTCCGCGATCCGGCGAGTCCGGCAACCAGGTCACCCTCGGTGGGCGGCCCTTCGACCCGGCCCCGCGCAACGGCTCGCCGGCCAACGCTGGCGGGGGGCGCTCCATGCCGGCCTGGTCGGACCTGACCGGTGCCAGCGCGCTCAACGGCAACGACACCTTCGCCCCGCGCTCCTCCAACGGTCAGCAGATCGACCCGCTGCCGCAGCGGCGGTCCGGCGACATCGACCCGGTCACCGGGCAGCAGCCGGTGATTCCGCGGCAGCTGCCGAGCAGCCCGGAGGCCCGCCCCTACAGCGCGCCGCCGGTCCCGCCGGTCTCCGCGCCTCCGGTGCCCCCGGTCTCGGCGCCCCCGCTGCCGCCGGTCTCCGGCGCCCCGGCCTCCGGGTACCCGGTCTCGGCCGCGCCGTACTCGGCTCCGCCGGTGTCGGCCTCGCCGTACTCCGGGCACCCGGTCTCCGGCCAGCCGTACTCGGGCCAGCCCGTCTCGGCCGCCCCGGTCTCCGCCCAGCCGGCGTCCGCGCCGCCGCGGCAGAACCCGACCGGCCCGACCGGCCCGGCCGCCCCGCCGGCCTGGCCGCCGGTGGCCAACCCGGAGCCGGCCGCCCCGCCGGTGCCCGAGCGGCTCGCCGCCGCGCTGGACATGACCACCGAGCTGCCCCGGGTGGCCCGCCCCGAAGCGAGCCAGCCGACCGCGCAGCCCGCGGCTCCGGCCACCCCGCCGGCCGTTCGGCAGCCGACCGCGCCGCAGGCGCGCGCCGCGCAGCCGGCCCCGGTGAACCGGCCGCCGACGCCGCAGGAGACGGCCAACCGGCAGCGGTACGCGGACGAGACGATGGAGCTGCCGATCTTCCGGGAGCTGGAGTCGGCCTGGTTCCGTACCCGCAAGCCGGGCCCGGAGGAGGCGGCGGCCGCCGCCGCCAAGCCGGCGGCCAACGGCACCGCGACCCAGCAGATGTCCACCGTCGACGCCGCCGGTCGCCCCGTCCCGAACACCGCAGCACGGACGACAGGTAACGCACCGATGGCAAACACTCCGACGGCCGGAGGGGCGCCCCGCGACAACGGGTCGACGACCAACGGAGGCGCCCGCCCCGGTCCGGCCGAGGCCCTGCCGAACCGCCGACCCACCCCGCAGTCGGCCGGCTGGCAGACGGCGGCCGACGACGGCTGGCGTGCCGCCGTGGCGGCCTCGGAGGTGCCGGTGGCGGCTACCACCCAGACCGGTCTGCCGAAGCGGACGCCGATGGCCCAGCTCGTTCCGGGCGCCGTCGAGAAGCCGACCACCTCGGTGCAGCGGCGTACGCCGGAGGCGGTGCGCGGTCTGCTGTCGGCCTACCATCGCGGCGTGCAGCGCGGGCGCAGCAACCCCTCGGACAGCAACCCCACCAGCTCGGAGGCGACTCCGGGAGGGCAGCAATCCCCGCAGCCGGGCTCCGGCCCGGCGGCCGGGAGCGGGCAGAAGGAGCAAGAAGGATGACAACTACGCAGGATCTCGGTTGGCTCCTCGCCAACTTCGCCGACCGGGTGCCCGGTGTGGCGCACGCGGTCGCCGTCTCCGCCGACGGCCTGCTCCTCGCGTCGTCGCGGGACCTGCCGCGGGACCGGGCCGACCAGCTGGCCGCCATCGCCTCCGGTCTGGTCAGCCTGACCCAGGGCGCGGCGCGCTGCTTCGAGGGTGGCGCGGTGCTGCAGACCGTCGTCGAGATGGACAACGGCTTCCTGTTCCTGATGTCCATCTCCGACGGATCCTCCTTCGCGGTGCTGGCCGCCCGCAGCTCTGACGTGGGCCAGGTCGGCTACGAGATGGCCCTGCTGGTCGACCGGGTGGGCGACGCGCTGACCCCGCAGCCCCGCACGGCCGTCGGGATGATGGGCTGACCGAGCTGACCACCTGGTCGGCACGGCAGCAACGAAACGACAAGAACGACGGGTTCCACCGGGCGCGAGCCGGTGCCGGGTACGAAGGAGGTGAGCGGCGACATGGTCGATCGTGACGAACCGACCGGAGCGTTGGTCCGTCCATACGCCGTGACCCGTGGTCGTACCCGTCCCCGGCTCGACATCGCCATGGAGGCGCTCGTCGAGACGACGGTGCGCGGTCGCGCCGCTGCCAGTGGCAACGGCGGTCAGGGCCGTGAGCACCAGTACATCGCCGCGCTGTGTGACGGACGCGTGCAGTCGTTGGCCGAGATCGCGGCCCGGATGCAGCTTCCGTTGGGTGTGGCCCGGGTGCTCATCGCCGACATGGCGACGGATGGCCTGGTCGCGGTCCACGAGCCGACCATTTTGGACGACTCCGACGACGCGGTGGGCACTGAACTGCTGGAGAGGGTGCTGAGTGGACTTCGCAGGCTCTGACATGTCGCACCGGCCGTCGGCCCCGAGCGGGCGCGTGACGTCGGCGAAGATCGTTATCGCCGGTGGATTCGGCGTCGGCAAGACGACGCTGGTCGGCTCGGTCTCGGAGATCACGCCGCTGACCACCGAGGCCATCATGACTTCCGCGGGCGTGGGCGTCGACGACACCCGGCAGGTGCCGGGCAAGACGACGACCACCGTGGCGATGGACTTCGGCCGGATCTCGATCGACCGGGACCTGATCCTGTACCTGTTCGGTACGCCGGGCCAGACGCGGTTCTGGTTCATGTGGGACGAGCTGGTACGCGGCGCCATCGGCGCGGTCGTCCTGGTCGACACCCGCCGGCTGGCCGACTGCTTCGCGGCGATCGACTTCTTCGAGCACCGGCGGCTGCCGTACCTGGTGGCCATCAACTGCTTCGACGGGATGCAGTACCACGACCCGCAGGACGTCCGGGACGCGCTGGCGATCTCGACGGACGTGCCGGTGGTGGCCTGCGACGCCCGCAACCGGGAGTCGACCAAGCACGTGCTGATCTCGCTGGTCGAGTACGTGCTGACCATGCGTCGTTCGCGCGCGGTCGCCCCGGCCTGACCGGCCTCGACGCGCCCGGTGGCGGCTTCGGCCGACGCCGGGCGCGTCTGCGCGTCCACGGCCGGTCGGGGACGCCGGGCGCGTCTGCGCGTCCACGGCCGGTCGGGGACGCGACCTGCCGGCGGCAGAGGGCTGCTCGACCGGTCCGTGGTGGACACAGCGCAGCCCCGAGCGCCGGGGAGTGCCGGTGCTCGGGGCTGCGGTGGAAAGAGCGGCGGGAAAGGCGGGACCGGGTCAGGAGACCCGGGCCCTGCCGCCCTGGGTGAGCTGGTGGACGCGTCGAATCGTCCGGGGCAGCAGGACGCAGGTGGGCGGCGCCGTGCCGGCGCTCAGGAGCGGTAGCCGGCGGAGCGGAACTCGTACTCCCGGTCGTCCTCGCGCTCGGCCGGATCGCGGCTGAAGTCCCAGCCGCCGGCCGACTCACGACCCGGGCGCCCGCCGACCGCGAACCCGCCGATCTCCTGCCCGCGACGCCAGCCGCGGAAGTAACCGGTGGTGTTCTCGGCGAGGCTCGCCGCGTCCCGGACGATCCGGAGCGGACGCTCCTCGCGCAGCGGCGAACCGGGCACCAGGTTGGCCTGCGGAACCCGCTTGGGCAGGCCGGCGGAGGTCTCCGCGCCGACGGCCGGGCGGGCCGCCTGCTCGGCAGCCTGCCAGCCGGTGTCCGCCGTGGTCGACCAGTCCAGCTCGGACTCCTCGGCGTGGCCGACGAACCAGGCGGACCTGGCCTGGGCGAAGATCAGCAGGTCGCCGTCGCCCTCGTCGGAGATCGGCGGAGGCCGGTGCTCCATCGGCGCGGGACGGCGCTCGGCCGGCTCCGGGCGGTGCTCCGCCGACTCCGGCCGGCGCTCCGGGGACGGCCGGTCACCACGGGCGGCGCGCCCGGACCGGCTCGCCTCCTCCCGGTCGACCAGCCGCAGCGGGGGCGTCTCCAGCCGCGGGTCGGTGCCCGGGGCCGGGCCGTCGCGCAGCGCGCGGTCCGCCAGCGGCGGCGGCTCGACCAGCCGCAGCATCGGCGGCTCCGGCGGCAGGTCGTCGGCCAGCCACGGCGGGGTGACCCGACGCTCCGTGCCGGGGTCGGTCGCCGCGTCCACCTGCCGGCCGGCCCGCTCGCCGTAGGACGGGACGACCGGGTTGTCGGCAGAGCTGTCGCCCGGGTCCTCCGGATTGTTGACCAGCGGCCAGTTGGCCCGGGAGCCGGGCGGCGCGGACTCCGCCTCGGGGCGGGGGGTCGGCACCGGGACGCTCAGGTCGGTGGCGCTGAAACCACCGGTGGGCGCCGGCGGCGCGCTGTTGGTCTTCGGACGGGGCGGGATGACGGTGCGCTGCCGCTCGGCGCGGGCACTGTTGATCGCCGCCGTGGTCAGGGTGGGCCGGAACGGCTCGCCCGCCTCGGCGGGGGGCACGTTGCCCCGCTGCGCGGGCGCGATCGGCGTGATGCCGGGCGGCGGCGGTGGCGGCGCGGAGACCGGGCGGTTGGTCGGGGCGTCGACGCCCCGGCGCACCACCGGCAGGCCCGGGTCGGTGCCCCGGCGCACGGCGGGCATGCCCGGATCGGTGCCGCGGCGCGCGGCCGGCATCGCGGGGTCGGCGCCCCGGCGCACGGCGGGCATCGCGGGGTCGGTGCCCCGGCGGGTGGCCGGCATGGCGGAGTCGGTGCCCCGGCGCACGACGGGCATGGCGTCGGTGCCGCGGCGCACGGCGGCCATGGCGGGGTCGGTGCGCGCGGGCGGAGCGGAGGTCGGGTTGGCCGCGGCGGCGGCCGGGGTGACCGGCGCGGGGGCGACCGGCGGCGGCGCGACCGGAGCCGGCGCGACCGGCGGCGGGCCGAGCGGCCGGGGGGCGGGCGGCAGTGCCCCGCCGGAGACCGGCTCGGGCCGGCTGCGCCGGCCGGTGGGGGTCGGACGCTCGGCTTCGGCCGGCCGGACGGGACGCAGGCCCGCCGTGCCGCCGTCCAGAGGGGACAACTCGCCGACCGGCTCACCGCGCCGGGCGGCGGCCCGCCGCCCGGAGGCCGGAGCCGGCGTGGTGACCCGGGCGCTGAGCGCGCCCACCAGGGCCTCGCAACCGGCGTCGCAGGCCCGCACCGAGGCGACCGCCTGACGGACGGTCTCCGCGACGGCGGCGGTGAGCGCCCGGTTGACGGTGGCCCGGCGAGGAGTCTCGGAGATCGCCACCCGCAGGGCGGTGACCGCGGCGTCGATCTCGTCGGCCTCGGCCACACCGTCGGCGGCCAGGTGCGCGGCCACCGCGTCCGCGGCGACGGCGACATCGCGGCCGTGGGCGGTCGTGCCGGCGAGCATGCCGGGCTCGGGGAGGGCGTCGAGCACCGCGAGGGCCACCGGCTCGGCCGGGTCCGGGTACGCCCGGAGGGCGGCCGGGTAGAGCTCGCGCAGCACCTCGCGCAGCGCCACGGCGGCCGAGTGACGGCCGGTGGACAGGGCGGCGTGCGCCGCGAGCACCTGCTTGAACCCGGCCAGGTCCCGGGGCGCGGGCAGGGTGACCGCGGAGAGCGCCCCGGCCTGGAGGGCGCGGGCCAGGCCCACCGCGCGCCGCTCGGCCGGCGGGGACTGCATCTCCTCCAGGGAGTCGTCGTCGGCGAAGCGCTCGGCGAAGTCGTCGACCGAGTCGTCGTCGGCGATCGCGAGTGGACGCCCGGCGGCGCTCAGCAGCGAGGTGACCGTGTGGTCGTCGCTGTCGGCCGCGATTGCCGCGCCGCTCGGCCCGCCCGACCGCTCCACGAGCAGCGTGACCAGCTGGGCGTAGCCCGTCGCGTCGTCACCGATCTCGCAGACATGCAGCAGACGGCCTGCGTCGTCGACCACAGCGGACGTCAGCGTCGAACCGGCCGATGCCGATCGGTCGGCCGGATCCGCCGAGGCCAGACCGCAGTACACGCGCACGAGCGCCACGGCGTCGTCCTCCTCCCGGGACACAGGTCTTTTCTCTGCCAGAGACTGATGCTCCCCGCTCGGGGTCAGTCGCGCCAGTCCACGACAGCAGAGATCTTGCCGACAATCGTGCGCCAACCCAAACTTGCGGTTTGTGCCCCGATTTTCTTCAGCCGTCGCCGGCCGAGGAAAGCACCGATTCCGCCGTTGACAGACGACCGCAGCGCCTCGTCCAGGTCGTCCAGGCTGGAGCCGGCGGAGAGCATGTCGAGCACGGCGGGTAGCCGCAGCGCGTACGACAGGTCACGGGCCACCTCACCGGCCTCGATCAGCAGCGTCGGGTCCCACGTGTCGTGCCCGCCGCGCAGGTTCTCCACTACCAGATCCAGCTCGTACGTGTCCTCGTCGAGTGGCGCGATGTCGGCCGGTTCCACCCGTTCGGACAGTTCATTCCAGCTGTCCAGTTGCGACATGTCGTTGGGCGCACCGGAACGGATGAAACTGACCAGCGCCTCGGGGGTCTTGAAGAGCAGCAGCCGCCCCTTGTGGGTGAGGAAGAGCGGCACCTCCTCGTCGCCCGCCGCGTCCTGCTCGTCCTCCTCCGCCTCGGACTCCTCGTCCTCGGCGTCGGCGTCGGCGTCGGCGTCGCGCTTGCGGCCCTTGGCCCGGCCCTCCTCCTCGTCCTCCTCGGCGGAGAGCGCGGCGAACTCCTCGTCGAGGATCACCACCTCCTCGTCCTCGCCGTCCTCGGTCTGCACGACCTGACGGCGGGCGAGGAACGGGTCGTCCTCGTCGCGCTCGGCGACGTCGGTCGGGGTCAGCTCCCGGGCCGGCCGGTACGCGCGCAGCGTGAAACCGGTGCCGGCGGGGAGGGCGATCTCCACCGGGTCGATCCGCACCTCGTCCCAGAGGGAGCGGTCGGCCGAGCCGCGCTCCACCTCGGGCTCGACCGGCCCGTCGGTGGCGTCGAGCTCGGGCTCGTCGGCGTCGGGCCGTTGGGGCGACTGGCGGGCCACGCTGACCTCCGTGTGCGTCGGGTTGCCCACTCGCCGACGCTTCCGGTCGGCCAGTGACTCTGGGCACATACCCTAGTGGGCACTCCGGCGGGACCGGACCCCGCACCCCGCTGGCGATCCGCGCGCCGGACAAGTAGCGTTGCTACGCATGAGGGCTCAGGCGCTGCACGGACACCTCGACGCGCTGCTGCTGGCGGTGCTGGAGCAGGGCGCACTGCACGGCTACGCCATCATCGAGGCGCTGCGGGCCCGCAGCGACGGCAACCTGGACCTGCCCACCGGCACCATCTATCCGGCGCTGCGGCGGCTGGAGCGGGCCGGGCACGTGGCCAGCTCGTGGAGCACGGTCAGCGGCCGGGAGCGGCGCACCTACGAGCTGACCGACTCCGGTCGCCGGGCGCTGGCCGGTGAGCGGGCCGGCTGGCGCGAGTTCAGTGCCACCGTCGGCCGGTTCCGGGAATCTCCCCGACGCGCCTACCGGTCCGCCCGTGGCAGGGTGGCCCCATGCGGGGGTTCGA
>NZ_JBPQTL010000025.1:0-64887 GCF_051386295.1 Micromonospora sp. URMC 105
TAAGAGACAGTCCCCCCTCGAACCGGAGCAGCCCCCATGCCTCCCACGACGCTGGAACGCCCCAGTAACGTCTCCGACGCCCTGGCCCGTGGCCGGTTGGGCGTCCCCTCGGTCATCTTCTTCGTCCTCTCCGCCGCCGCGCCGTTCACCGTGATCGCCGGGGTGGTCACCACCGGGTACGCGGTCACCGGCGTGACCGGCATCCCGCTGGCCTTCCTGGCGGTCGCCGCGGTGCTCGTGCTCTTCTCCGTCGGCTACGTGGCGATGGCCCGCCGGGTGGCCAACGCCGGCGCCTTCTACGCCTACATCTCCCGCGGGCTGGGCCGGCCCGCCGGGGTCGGCGCGGCCTGGGTGGCGCTGATCGCGTACAACGCCCTCCAGGTCGGGCTCTACGGCACCATCGGCATCGCCGCGGAGCCGGTGCTCGACCGGCTCTTCGGCGGCCACCCGCACTGGTGGGTGGTGGCCCTGGTCGCCTGGGCCCTGGTCGGCGTGCTGGGCCTGCTCCGGGTCGACATCAACGGCCTGGTGCTGGCCGTGCTGCTGATCACCGAGATCGCGGTGATCGTCGTCTACGACCTCGCCCAGCTCACCCACCCGGCGGGCGGTGCGGTGAGCGTCGCCGCGCTGTCGCCGGAGAACCTCCTCGTCCCCGGCGCCGGGGCCGTGCTGGTGCTGGCCATCACCGGCTTCGTCGGCTTCGAGTCCTCGGTGGTGTTCAGCGAGGAGAGCAAGGACCCGCGCCGTACGGTGCCGATGGCCACCTACCTCTCGATCGCCATCATCGCGGCGCTCTACGCGCTGTCGTCCTGGACGATGACCGTGGCCACCGGGCCGGACCGGATCGCCGAGCGGGCCGGCGCGGACAGCGTCCTGCTGATCTTCAACCTGGCCGGCGAGCACCTCGGCGACACCGCCGTGCTGATCGGCCAGGCGCTCTTCGTGACCTCGGTGCTGGCCGCGATGATCTCGTTCCACAACACCACGGCCCGGTACGCCTTCGCGCTCGGCCGGGAGCGGGTGCTGCCCGCCGCGTTCGGGCAGACCTCGCCGCGCACCGGGTCGCCCCGGGTGGCGTCACTGGCGCAGACCGCCCTCGGCCTGGTGGTGATCGTGCTGTACGCGGTCAACGGCTGGGACCCGGTGCTGAAGCTCTTCTACTGGGCCGGTACCGGTGGCGGCTTCGGCGTGCTGCTGCTGATCGCGGCGACCTCGGTCGCGGTGATCTCGTTCTTCGCCCGGCAGGGCGTGCCGGAGACCCTCTGGCGGCGGGCGGTCGCCCCGGGCCTGGCGGCGGTCGCGCTGGCCGTGATCATCGTGGTGGCGCTGGACAACTTCGCCAACCTGCTCGGCGTCGCGCCGGACTCCCCGCTGCGCTGGGCGATCCCCGCGGTCTACCCGGTCGCCGCGCTGCTCGGCGTGCTCTGGGGCCTGGTGCTGCGGCGCAGCCGCCCCGACGTGTACGCGCGGATCGGCCTCGGCGCGGAGAGCGCCGCCGCGGGCGTGCTGGCGGAGCCGGGCCGGCCGGCGCCGGTCGAGGCGGGGGTGCGGCGGTGAGCGGGCTGACCGTCGAGCGGCTCGGGCCGGCGGAGACCCGGGCGGTCGCCGAGCGGATCGCCGGCGCGTTCGCGGCGTTGCCGGCGACGCGGTGGCTGGTGCCGGACGCGGCCAAGCGGGAGGCGGTGTTGGCGGACAACTTCGAGATCCTGGTCGCGCACGCCATGCGGCACGGCCTGGTCCACGCCACCGCCGACCGGTCGGGCGTGGCGGTCTGGTTCCCGCAGACCGGCGACCCGGTGCCGCCACCGGCGGACTACGACGAGCGGTTGGCCGCGGCCTGCGGGGAGTGGACCGAGCGCTTCCAGCACCTGGACACCCTCTTCGAGGCGCACCACCCGCACGACGACCACCACCACCTGGCGTTCCTGGCGGTGGCGCCGCAGCGGCAGGGGCAGGGCGTCGGCACCGCCCTGCTGCGGCACCACCTCGCGACGCTGGACGCCGCGGGCGTGCCGGCGTACCTGGAGGCGAGCAGCGAGCGCAGCCGTGACCTGTACGCCCGGCACGGCTACCGGGGGTCCGAGCCGTTCCGGCTGCCCGACGGCACCCCGTTCTTCCCGATGTGGCGGGAACCGGCCGGCCGCTGAGCACGCCGTGCGGGGTGCGGCGGGTGCCGGCCGGATCGGACCCGCCGCCCAGCCGCGCGGCGGGTCACCGGGTGCGGAGACGGAAACGGCCCGGCCGGCGAACCGCCGACCGGGCCAGAAGGACGCGACGGTGACCGGGTCCGCCGACCCGGCCGCCGTCGGTCTCCCCTAGTACGTTCCGTCGAGCTGACCCCGCAGCTTGGTCAGCGCCCGGGCCAGCAGCCGCGAGACGTGCATCTGCGAGACGCCGATCTGCTCGGCGATCTGCGACTGGGTCAGGTTGCCGTAGAAGCGCAGCGTCAGGATCTTCTGCTCGCGCTCGTCGAGCGTGGCGAGCGCCGGGCCGAGGGCGACCCGCAGCTCGGCCAGCTCGAACTCGGTGTCCTCGCCGCCGAGCATGTCGCCCAGCTCGGTCGCCCGGTCACCGTCGCCGGTCGGGGTGGAGAGCGAGACCGCGTTGTAGGCGCGGGCGCCCTCCAGGCCCTCCAGGACCTCTTCCTCGGTGAGCTTGAGGTGGGCGGCGATGTCGGCGACCGTCGGCGAGCGGCCGAGGGTCTGCAGCAGCGAGCTGTTGGCGTCGGAGATGGCCAGCCGCAGCTCCTGCAGGCGGCGGGGCACCCGGATGTCCCACGTGCGGTCGCGGAAGTGCCGCTTCAGCTCGCCGATGATGGTCGGGATCGCGTAGCCGGCGAAGTCGACGCCGCGGGACGGGTCGAACTTGTCGATCGCCTTGATGAGGCCGACGGCGGCGGTCTGCGCCAGGTCGTCGGTGGGCTCGCCGCGACCGCTGTAGCGGTGGGCCAGGTGGTTGGCGAGCGGGAGCCACGCCTCGATCGCCCGGTCGCGCATCGCGGCCCGGGACGGGTGGTTGGCGGGCAGCGCGGCCATCGCGTTGAGCAGGTCGGCGGCGCTGTCGGTGAGCGCGCGCGGGTCCAGCTTCTCGGTGGTCGTCGCGGTGGTGGCCGGCTGCTCGGTGGTCGCTGGCGCGGTCATGGGTGGTCCTCCCTGCACCTCGTCCGCGGACAAAAAGACGTGACGCTGTGGTTTAACTTCAGATGGTCCGTTCGGGACTCACCTTAGCCTGATCGGCTCGACGAAATCTAGCCGAAAGGACGATGTGCTTAAGTAATTTTGAGTCATCAACTTCTCATCCCGGACATAATTCGGCCGGTTTGTGATCACCGTTACCGGGTCGCTCGTCCGATGCGGTGTCCATCGCGCGCCCGTACCGTCCCCCTCCGGTCGGTGCCTCCGGCCGGACCGACCGGTCAAGCGCGGACCCGACACGGTGGAGGAGTGTCGGCTTTCCGTCGTTGTCCCATTGACGGGACCGCACGTAGCGTCGCCCTACACCCATCGGTACGGAGGCGTCGTGCTGGACCCCGCGGATCCGCAACTCGTCGTCGACAGTCGCACGCTGCACTTCAGCTGGCTGCCGGCGGATCCGGACGCCGTCGCCGCGCTCGTGCCGCGCGGACTGCGGCCGCGACCGGACCGGCAGGTCTTCATGAACCAGTACGTGGTGGACGACGACGCCCAGACCTCCGGCTTCGGCGCCTACTCGCTGACGTACCTCGGGGTGGCGCTGGACGGGGTGAACGCCCCGGACGGGGTGACCGCGGGCGGCTGGTGGACCCACTACGTCACCTCCAGCCCGCTGGTGCGGGAGTACGCGGCCGCCCGCGGCGCCCCCGCCGTGCTCGGCCGGACCACCATCGACGTGCGGGGCGAGGCGCTGGTGGCCGAGACCGCGGCCGACGGGTCGCCGCTGATCCGGGCCCGCGCGCGGGTCGGCGAGACCGGGCACCTGGTCCGCTCCGGGCACCACCGCTACTTCACCCGCTGCAACGGGCAGCTGCTCAGCGCCGTCTACCCGTTCATCTCGGAGACCGTCGACCCGTTCGAGATCGAGTCGGTGGAGTTCCTGGAGCCCGGGCACCCGGTCTACGCGCTGCGTCCGGAGAACCCGCTACTGATCACCTGGGGCTTCTACGCCCCGCGCACCTCGTTCGCGTACCCGGGCGGGCTCACCCCGTACGCGGGGCAGCCGGCCCGTGCCGAGCACGTGGCGACGCCTCACCAGGTGCCGGCGCGCCGGTCCCGCAGCGGCCTGCCGTCCGGGTCGTAGACCAGCCGGTACGCCGGCAGCGCCCAGAGCCTCGTCAGCCAGGGCAGCCGCTCCGGCCGGTGCGGGCGCAGCCGGCCGGGAGGCCGGGGGCCCCGGCGGCCGTCGTCGTACCACCGCTGGAGCGCGTCGGCCGCCGAGGTGATCGCCTTGATCGCCGCCGCCGGGTCGAGCAGGTCGTCGTCCTCGCCGCCGTCCGGGTCGCGGTCGAGGTGCTCGCGCCACAGCCGCAGGCGCAGCTCGCGGGCGAAGACCCGAGCCCCGTCGCCCTCGCCGGCCGGATCGACGGGCGCCCGCTCGTCGCGGGTGTCGTCGAGCACCGCGCAGGAGAGCTCGCTGTCGTGCGTCCAGGAGCGGCGGTTGAAGTTGTCGCTGCCGACGCTGGCCCAGACGTCGTCCACCACGCACACCTTCGCGTGCACGTAGACCGGCTCGCCCTCGTGGTTCTCCAGGTCGAACACGTGCACCCGGTCCGGCGCGGCCTTCCCGCAGAGGGAGAGCGCCTGCTCGCGGCCGACCATGTTCGGCGGCAGGGCCAGCCGGCCGTCCACGTCCGGGTGGCGGGGGACCACCGCCACCAGGTGCAGGTCGGGATTGTTCCGCAGCGCCTCGGCGAACAGCTCGGCCACCTCGGTGGACCACAGGTACTGGTCCTCCAGGTAGATCAGCCGGCGGGCCCGCCGTACCGCCTTGGTGTAGCCGCGGGCGATGGTGCGCTCGCCGTCCGGGGCGAAGGAGTAGCGGGGCCGGACCGCCGGGTAGGTGCGCAGCACCTGGACCCGGTGCGGGCCGCAGGGCGGCGGGTCGGCCGGTTGCTCCGGCAGCGGGTCGGGGCTGAGGTCGGCGCCGCGCAGCCGGTCGCGCAGGTAGGCCAGCGGGTTCTCCGAGTCCAGCGGCATCGGGTCGGTCCAGCGCTCCCGGAACGTGGTGTCCAGCGCGCCGACCACCGGGCCGCGGAGGGCGAGCTGCACGTCGTGCCAGGGCGGGTGCGGGCCGTACTTCGGAGACATCTGCACGGCCTGCGGGTCGCCCCGGTGCGCCGCGTCGTCGCGCCGGCTGTGGCACAGGTCGATGCCGCCGGCGAACGCGATGTCCCGCTCCGGCGCGCCGGCGTGCCGCAGTACGACCAGCTTCTGGTGGTGCGAGCCGCCCCGCCGGACCCGCTGGTCGAGCAGCACCTCGCCGCCGGCGGCGCAGATCGCCTCGCTGAGGGTGCGGTTCTCCGCCTCGCTGTAGGAGAGGACGTCGAGGTGGGAGCGCCAGATCAGGCCCTTGACCAGGACGCCGCGCTGGGCGGCCTGCGCGAAGAGCTGGGCCACGGTCGGGCCGTCCGGGCGCATCCGCTGGTCCGGATCGCCACGCCAGTCGGTGAAGAAGAGGTGGTCGCCGGCGCGCAGCGCCTCCACCTCGGTGACCAGCCGGTCGAAGTACGCCGCACCGTGAATCAACGGCTCGGCGAGGTTTCCGGTCGTCCAGACGGGTAACACCGAGACCGGGTTGGCGCGTTCGTCAGCGGTCAGGAACCAATCCTGTGTCGCCACGTTCCAGCCCCCCGAGGTCGTCGACAACGTCCTCACGGTAGGTGCCGTGCCACCGGTCCGCACGCCGGGTTCGCATCCGGGTGCCCTGGTGGGGGCCCTGCCAGACCGAGACGCGAACACCGAGGAGGCCACCGCATGCCCGCCGAGACGACGAGCCCCGTGACCGAGTACCGCCCCCAGGCGGTGGAGAGCGAGCGGGGTGCGCTGCTGGCGGTGTTGCTCATGGTGATCCTCGGAGTCGCCGGGATCTTCGCCGTCTCCTGAGGCGTGACGTGGGGCGCCCCGGCGGACCGGGGCGCCCTCGTCGTCAGGGACGCTCGCTCTGCCCGCCGGTGTGCGGCAGCCGCTCGGCGGGCACGACGCCGAGCCGGCCGGCCTGGAAGTCCTCGAAGGCCCGCAGCAGCTCGGCGCGGGTGTTCATCACGAACGGCCCGTAGTGCGCCACCGGCTCCCGGATCGGCCGGCCACCCATGATGAAGAGGTCCAGCGCCGGAGTGTGGGCGTCCTGCCGGGCGTCGGCGGTGGCCCGCAGCGCGTCGCCCGGCCCGTGCACGGCCAGCTGGCCGGTGCGCACCGGCCGCCGGTCGGTGCCGACGGTGCCCCGGCCGCCCAGCACGTAGACGAGCGCGTTGAAGTTGGGCCGCCAGGGCAGGCTCAGCTCGGCGCCTGGCTCGAGCGTGACGTGCGCGATGGTGATCGGGGTGTGGGTCGACCCCGGGCCCCGGTGCCCGGCCACCTCGCCGGCGATCACGCGGATCAGCGCCCCGCCGTCCGGCGTGGTGAGCAGCGCGGCCTCCCGGCCCCGGATGTCCTGGTAGCGCGGCGGCTTCATCTTGGCCACCTTGGGCAGGTTGACCCAGAGCTGGAGGCCGTGGAACAGGCCACCGCTCACCACCAGGTGCTCCGGCGGGGCCTCGATGTGCAGCAGGCCACGGCCGGCGGTCATCCACTGGGTGTCGCCGTTGGTGATGGTGCCGCCACCACCCTGCGAGTCCTGGTGGTCCATGATCCCGTCGATCATGTAGGTCACGGTCTCGAAGCCGCGGTGCGGGTGCCACGAGGTGCCCTTCGGCTCGCCCGGGGCGTAGTCCACCTCGCCCATCTGGTCCAAATGGATGAACGGGTCCAGCTCGGTCATCGGCACCCCGGCGAAGGCCCGGCGGACCGGGAAGCCCTCGCCCTCGTAGCCGCGCGGCGCGGTGATCAGGCGGCTCACCGGACGGAAGCTGGTGCTCTCGTCGAGACGGGGCAGGCGGGGCAGGACGAGGACGTCGTCGACGGTGATGGCGGGCATCGCGAACTCCTTAGTCGCTCTGGGTGGACGACGCGTCGCGGTCGGCGCGCAGGCGCCGGCCGAGTCGTTCGAAGACCCGGGTCAGGGTGGCCACCTCGACGTCGTCGAGGTCGTCCATCAGGTGCCGGCGGACCGAGGCCAGATGCCCCGGCGCGGCCTCGCGCAGCGCGAGCAGCCCGGCGGCGGTCAGCACCGCCTCGCTGCCCCGGCCGTCCTGCGGGCAGGACTGCCGGGCGACCAGGCCGCGCCGCTGCATGGAGGTGATCTGGTAGGTCAGCCGGCTGGGGGAGAAGACCAGGCGGCCGGCCAGCTCGCCCATCCGCAGCCGCTGCCCCGGCGCCTCGGCGAGCAGGACCAGCACGTGGTAGTCGGCGAAGCTCAGGCCACGGTCGGCCCGCAGGTCCTCCTCCAACTGGGTGAACAGCCGCTGGCTCGCCTCGATGTAGGCGCGCCAGCCGGCCATCCGCTCGTGGTCCATGCTCTCGGTCACGCGCCGAGAGTAGCACTATTTAAAATTTAAACAACCTTCCTCCAGCCTGGGCATCGCTGCCGGAATCGCGCGGGCACGTCACGGTCCTGCCGATTTGAAGAAGCGCGCGTCGAGGTGCGCCACCCGTAGCGGTACCGCGACCGTCGGTCGCCGTCGCCGGGCCGCCGGCCCGGCTAGGCTCGGCGGGTGGACGACCTGGAACTGTTCGACTGGCGGGAGCGGGTGGCCCGGCTCTACCTCTCCGAGCTGGACCTGGCCGGATTCCGGGCGGCCCGGGACGAACTGTTCGCCGGGCACCCGGCCAGCCCGGTGCCCGACGCCGACCGCGCAGCCTTCACCGGGCTGGGCTGGTTCCCGCCCAATCCGGACGCCGTGATCGAGGCGCCGCTGCGTCCCGCCTCCGGCACCGAGCGCATCGACACCGGCGGGCCGGACGGCGTGGTGGCGTACCGGCGGGTGGCCGTGGCACAGACGCCGTGGGGCGAGCTGACCCTCTGGTGGATCGAGGCGTACGGGGGCGGGCTCTTCGTGCCGCTGCGCGACGGCACCAGCGGCCGGGAGAGCTACGGCGGCGGGCGGTACCTGACCGACACCGTCAAGGGCACGTACGGCCGGGGCCTCACCGTGCTCCCCGGCGGGCGGGTCCGCCTGGACGCCAACTACCTCTACAACCCCAGCTGCGCCTACGACGACCGGTGGGCCTGCCCACTGGCCCCGCCGGAGAACCGGGTCGACGTGCCGATCCGGGCGGGCGAGCTGGCGTACCGGCGACCCTGACCCGGCACCGCGACGCCCCGGCGCGCGGTGCGCCGGGGCGTCGGGAAGAGCGGGTCAGCGGGCGGTCGCGCCGGTCGGGGTGAGGTGCATCCGGCCCAGCAGCTGACGCGCCTGCTCGGCGACGTCCGCCTCCACGGTCACCGCGTACTGGCCGGCGCGCAATGAACTGGCCGAGGTGAAGTCACGCTGGCCACCGGACATGGCGTGCGCGACCGCGCCGAACACGGCACCCCAGATCGCGCCGATGACCAGGCCGACCAGGATCACCGCCAGCCAGTTGCCCACCGTGAAGATGCCGAACAGCAGGCCGATGAAGAGCCCGAACCAGGCTCCCGTGCCCGCGCCCAGCAACGCCGCGCGTCCGGTCGTCAGCCGGCCCAGCACCGTCTCCACCAGCGTCAGGTTCGTCCCCACGATCGCGGTGCGCTCCACCGGGAACCGGTTGTCGGCCAGATAGTCCACCACCCGCTGCGCGGACGGGTAGTCCGGGTACGAGCCGATCGTCACGGTGGGCGGCCCGGTCTGCGGGCCGTGCCCGTCACCGCTCGGCGCAGACGGCCGGCCGGCCGGGCCGGACGGGAGGTTCTCGCCGCCCGACGTCCCGGGACGCCAGGCCGCGCTCGGGTTCGAGGGTCTGGTCATCGCTGCCTCCTTCGTCGGCCATCCGTCTTCCCGAGGGTCTGCACCGGTAACGCCCAACCGCCGCCCACGTCGAGGAATGCTGCTTCCCGGCCCCGGGTAGGCACCGGCGTGCGTGCAAACGGACGACCCGGTGACCACGGGGCGCCGGCCGACGGTGACACCGCCGCACCGGTGGACCGGGCCGGCCCGGCCGGCCGGTGGTGTGCCGCGGTGCGACGGGCCGTCGGAGCGCGGGCGGCTGCTCGGCGACCGGAAAACCGCCGCCGACGAGCGGGCCGACAGGGCCACGCAAGGTGACCGACAGCCCGTGCCGGCCGGTGCGGGAGCCACGGAGGGAGCAGGCTGATGGCGGGACGTCTCGAGGGGATGACGGCGCTGATCACGGGTTCGGATTCCGGGATCGGGCAGGCCACGGCGATCGAGTTCGGCCGGGAGGGCGCCGACGTGGTGGTGCACTACCTGCGCGACCACGCCGGGGCCGACCACACCCGGGCGGAGGTGGAGAAGGCCGGCCGGCGAGCGGTGGTGGTGCAGGGCGACATCAGCGTGGAGCACCAGGTCGAGGCGATGTTCGACGAGGCGCTGACGGCGTTCGGCAGGCTGGACATCCTGATGAACAACGCCGGGGTGGACGCCTCGGGCATTCCGGTCGCGGACCTGGACACCGAGACGTGGGACCGGGCGATCCGGACCAACGTCTACGGGACGTTCTTCTGCTCGCGACGGTTCGTGCAGCACCGTCGTGACCAGGGTGGGCGCGGGCGGATCATCAACATCACCTCGATCCACCAGGAGGTGGCCCGGGCCGGCGGGGCGGACTACGACACCAGCAAGGGCGCCATGCTGGAGTTCGCGAAGAGCCTCGCCCTGGAGGTCGCCCCGATGCACATGAACGTCAACAACATCGGGCCCGGGATGGTGCTGACCCCGTTCAACCAGCGGGCCATCGACGACCCGAAGTACCTGGAGGAGCAGGTGCAGTCGATCCCGTGGAAGCGGGCCGCGCAGCCCGAGGAGATCGCGAAGCTGGCGGTCTTCCTGGCCAGCGACGACGCCGACTACGTCACCGGCTCCACCTACTTCATGGACGGCGGGCTCATGCAGAACCAGGGTCAGGGCGCCTGACCGGACCGGCGCGGACCCACCGGCGATCACGGTACGGGCGGCCCGGCGCGTGGTGCGGACCCGGCGGCGGGCGGACAATGACCGGATGCGCCTGGTCATCCTCGCCGACACCCACGTACCGAAGCGGGCGCGCGACCTGCCCGCGCCCGTCTGGGCGGCGGTCGAGGCCGCCGACGTGGTGGTGCACGCCGGAGACTGGATCGACGTGGCGCTGCTGGACGCCCTCACCGCCCGGGCCCGCCGGTTGGTCGGCGTGTACGGCAACAACGACGGCCCGGAGCTGCGGGCCCGGCTGCCCGAGGTGGCCCGCGTCGAGCTCGACGGCCTGCGGGTGGCGGTGGTGCACGAGACCGGCCCGAAGACCCGGCGGGAGGAGCGCTGCGCGGCCCGCTTCCCCGACCGCGACCTGCTGATCTTCGGCCACTCGCACATCCCGTGGGACAGCGTCGCCCCGGGCGGGCTGCGGCTGCTCAACCCCGGCTCGCCCACCGACCGGCGGTCCCAGCCGTACGCCACCTACCTGACCGCGCGGGTGGCGGCGGGGCGGCTCGACGAGGTCGAGCTGCACCGCCTGCCCCCGCGCTGACGGTCACCGGCCCCGGCCGGTCTCCTCCTGCAACTCGTCGATCCGCCGGGACGCCTCGGCCTTCGTCAGGTCGTCCGGCACCTCTTCGCCGGCCTCCCGGGCCAGCGTGTGCAGGTACGACTCCTGGGCGGCGGTCGGCGGCTCCTCGCCGGTCACCCAGTCGTCCGGGTCCTTGATCGCGCTCCGTGGGTCGGGCTGCTGCCTGTTGTGGTCGGCCATGACGTCCCCTTTCTTCGAACAGGTGTACCCCTACCCAGGCTTTCGGTCCTTCATGCCGCCCCGCGCCGCGGCACATACGATCGCCCGGTGGACTCGGACGTGATCGTGGTGGGTGCCGGCATCGCCGGTGTGGCGTGCGCGGGAGAGCTGGTCCGGGCGGGCGTCACCGTGCAGATCCGGGAACGCGGCCGGGTGGCGGGCGGGCGGATGGCCAGCCGGCGCTTCGACGGCCGCCCCGCCGACACCGGCGCCGCGTACTTCACCGTCGACGATCCCGGCTTCGCCGAGGTGGTGCACCGGTGGCGGGCCGCCGGGCTGGTCCGGGAGTGGACCGACACCTTCGTGGCGTACGGCCCGGACGGCCGGCGCGAGGTGACCGGCCCGATGCGCTGGTCCGCCCCGCGCGGCCTGCGCTCGCTGGTCGAGGAGCTGGCCCGGGACCTGCCGGTGACGACGGAGCAGCTGGTCATGGCCGTGCAGCCGGGCCCGGCGGTGGACGGAGCCGGGTGTGCCGCGGTGGCGCTGTGCATGCCCGGCCCCCAGGCGGCGCTGCTGCTCGACCCGGCGCTGGCCCACGCCGGCCGCGCCGCACTGGACCAGCGCTGGGCGCCGGCGCTGAGCGCGGTGCTGCGCTTCCCGAGCCGCCGCTGGCCGGACTTCCGCGGCGCCTTCGTCAACGACCACCCGCTGCTCGCGCTGGTCTGCGACGACGGCGACCGGCGTGGTGACGCCGCCCCGGTGCTGGTCGCGCACACCACGCCGGAGTTCGCCGCCGGTCACCTGGCGCAGCCGAGCGCCGCCGGGCCGGCCGTCGAGGAGGCGGTCCGGGACCTGCTGGGGCTGCCCGAGCCGGCCGAGCTGGTGCACGTGCACCGCTGGACGTACGCCCGGCCGACCGCCGCGGGGGACGGGACGTACCACCTCGACGACGACGGCGTGGGGCTGGCCGGCGACGCGTTCGGCCGGCCTCGGGTGCAGAGCGCCTGGCGTTCCGGGCGGGACCTGGGACGCGCCCTGGCCGAGCGGGTGCTCGCCGTTCGTGGTTGACCGGTGCCGGTGCGCGCACCGGCTCCCGGCGGTGGGCGTATCGTCCGTGCGGGGAGGTGTGCGCGACGTGGACGGGGTTTCCGGACGGCGGGGGGCGGCGTGACCGGCCGTGGCCTGCGCCATGACGCGCTGCTCTACGCCGGCGACGAGGACTACCTGGACGCGATCCGCGCCTTCGTGGCCGCCGGCCGGGCCGCCGACGAGCCGGTCCTGGTGGCCGTGCCCGCCCACCGCCTCACTCAGGTCGGGGCCGTCCTCGGCGCATCCGCCGGGGTGACCCTCGCGGACATGAGCACGATGGGGCGCAACCCCGCGGCGATCATCCCCACCGCCCTGCGCGAGTTCGTGCACCGGTTCCCCGGGCGGCGGCTGCGGATCGTGGGGGAGTCGCTCTGGCCGGGTCGGCGCCCGGCGGCGTACCGGCACTGCGTCGAGCACGAGGCGATGATCAACCTGGCGCTCGGGGCGTACCCGCTGGACGCGCTCTGCCTCTTCGACCGGTCCCGGCTGCCCGCCGACGCCCTCGCCGACGTGGGCCGGACCCATCCCGTCGTGCGGCTCGGGCCGGTGACCCGGCCCAGCGCCGGCTACCAGCACCCGGAGGAGGTGCTGGCCGGCTGCGCCCAGGCGCTGCCTCCGCCGCCGGCCGACGCGGCGGCCCGCCGGGTGGAAGCTGCCGACCTGGCTGCGCTGCGGGCCGCCGTGGCCGCCACCGCCGTGGCCGCCGGTCTGCCCGCCGACCGCGTCGACGACCTCCGGATCGCGGTCACCGAGCTGGCCGCCAACGTCATCACCCATGGCGGCGGGCCCGCGACGGTGCGCTGGTGGGTGGCGCCGGACGAGCTGAGCTGCGAGGTCAGCGGCGACGGGGTGATCGCCGACCCGTTCGCCGGCCGGCTCCCGGCCCCGACGTCGGCCGAGCGGGGGCGCGGACTGCTGCTGGTGCAGCAGCTCTGCGACCTGGTCGACATCCGGGTGGTCGACGGGGGCAGCACCGTCCGGGTGCAGATGGAGCTGCCGGTGCCGGCCGTGCTGCCCGCCCCGCGGTCAGCTCCGGACGCCGTCGAGCGCGGGCTCGCTCCGCTCTGACGGCTGCTCGGTGCGCTCGCCCGCCCGGTCCAGCAACTGCATGACCGGAGTGGCGGCGATCCCGTGCACCACCACGGAGACGACCACCACCAGCCCGACGGTCGCCCAGATCAGCTCGGCCTGGGGGAAGTCGGTCGTGCTGGTGGCGTACGCCACGTAGTAGAACGACCCGACGCCGCGGATGCCGAAGAACGAGATCACCCAGTGCTCGGCCGGGCGTCCCGGCGCGCCCCGCAGCGACAGCCAGCCGATCAGCGGCCGGACCACGAAGACCAGGGCCAGCCCGACCGCCGCCGCGGGCCAGGTCAGCGGCCCCAGCAGGCCGCCGATCACCGCGCCGCCGAAGAGCAGCAGCAGCATGACCGTCAGCAGCCGCTCGACCTGCTCGGCGAAGTCGTGCAGCACCGAGTGGAACTCGTGGGTGCGTTCGGCCGCCCGGATCGCCCGCGCGGCGACGAAGACGGCCAGGAAGCCGTACCCGCCGACCACCTCCACCAGCCCGTACGCCAGGAAGGTGGCGGCCAGGGCGAGGAAGCCCTCGGCGTGCCGGGCCAGCCGCAGCTCGCTGGGGGCGCGGAAGAAGAGCTTGCCCAGCAGCCAGCCGACGAGCAGCCCGCCCCCGACCCCGACGGCGAGCTTGTAGAGCACGTCGACGGTGAACCACTCGCCGAACCACTGGGCCGGAGCCAGGCTGGTGGTGGCGATGGCGATGGCCGCGTACACGAAGGGGAAGGCCAGCCCGTCGTTGAGGCCGGCCTCGGAGGTGAGGGCGAAGCGGACCTCGTCCTCGGAGTCCTCCACGTCGGTGGGTTCGCCCACCTGCACGTCGGCGGCGAGCACCGGGTCGGTCGGGGCCAGCGCCGCCCCGAGCAGCAGCGCCGCGGCCGGCACCAGGCCGCCCCACCACCAGCCGAGCAGCGCCACCGCCGCGATGCACACCGGCATCGCGATCGCCAGCAGCCGCCAGGTGGACGACCACCGCCGCCAGCTCAACGGCCGGTCGATCTTGAGGCCGGCGCCCATCAGGGCGACGATCACCCCGATCTCGGTGAGGTGAGTGGTCAGGTCGGGGTGGGCCAGCGGGTCCGGCGACGGCAGCCCGGTGGGCAGCAGGAACACCAGCATGCCCAGGCCGAGGAACGCGATCGGCATGGACAGCGGGCGGCGCTCCAGCAGCCGGGGCAGGATCCCGGCCAGCAGGGCGCCCACGCCCACCAGCGCGAACGCGACATCGACCGGTTCCACGGCACCGCCTCTCCCACCTCGCCCGCGCTCGCGGGCGAGGTGGGGACTGTGCCCCGTCGCCCGGGGGGTTAAGCCTCGGTGTCCGCCTTGTCCCCCGGTGACGTCCGCCTCGGCGTGACGAGGGGGGAGTCCGCCAGGGCGTCCAGCAGCGCCGTCGGGTCGTCGTACACGGCGACCGCGCCCGCCCCGGCCAGCTCGCCCCGGCTGGTGCCGCCGCAGGTCAGCCCGATACAGGGGATGTCGAGCTTGCCGGCCGCGGCGACGTCCCAGACCGAGTCGCCGACGAAGACCACCCGCCGGGCGTCCAGGCCGGACTGCTCCAGGGCGGCGACCAGGATGTCCGGGGCCGGCTTGCTCTGTTCCGCGTCGGCCGAGGAGGTGACGGTGTCGACCACGTCGTCGGCGTCCAGCGCCGCGCGCAGCGCCGCGACCTCGTGCTCGGCGGCGGAGGTGGCGAGTACCACCCGCAGGCCCCGGGCGGCGCAGGCGCGCAGCAGCTCCGCCGCGCCGGGCAGCGGGACGAGCCGCTCCCAGTACTCGGCGAAGAGGCTGTCGTGGGCGTCGCGCAGCTTGCCGTCGGCGTTGCGGTCACGTTCCGGGCCGAGCAGGTGGTCCAGGAGCTTGTCCGAACCCATCCCGATGGACCGGTGGATCTCCGCCATCGGCACCCGGTGGCCGGCCTGCCGCAGCGCCTCCCACCAGCTCACGGTGTGCAGGTAGGTGGTGTCGACCAGGGTGCCGTCGACGTCGAAGAGGACGCCGGAGGGAGTCTCTGCGCTCATAAGCGTCCTCCTACCCCGCTCGGGCGCCGCTGACGCCCGTGCTCATCCCGGCGGGATGAGGATCTCGAACCAGACGGTGGAGCCGCGGACCGTGGGGTCGGTGCCCCAGGCGTCGGAGAGCTGCTCGATCAGCCCGAGGCCCCGGCCCCGGCTGCTCAACGTGTCGGTCTGCGCCCGGGTCACGGTGCCCCGGGTGCCGGAGTCGGCGACCGACACCAGCAGGCGCTCCGGGCTCAGGTCGATCTCCACCCGGGCGGCCGTGCCGGCGTGCAGCAGCGCATTGGTGGTCAGCTCGCTGGTGCAGAGCACCGCCGCGCCGACCACCGCCTCCGGTACCCGCCACTCGGCCAGCTGCGCGGTCATCCAGTGCCGCACCCGGCTGGGCGCGGTCGGCTCGGCCGGCATCTCCATGCTCGCCGAGCGGCTCGGCTTCAGCGCGTGCTCCACCGCCAGCACCGCCACGTCGTCCTCCGTCGCCCCGTGCACCGCGCGGGTGGCCACCGCGCAGACCGCCCGCGGGTCCCCGCTGACCGCGTCGGCCACCGCCGCGGCCAGCCGGTCCAGGCCCGCGGTGAGGCTCTGCCGGCGCCGCTCGACCACCCCGTCGCTGTACAGCAGCAGGGTGTCCCCGGGCTGGAACGGCACGGTCGCGGTCCGCGGCCGGCACCCCAGCCCCAGCGGGGCGCCCGTCGGCAGCTCGACGAAGGTGGTCGTCACCGTGCCGTCGGGGTGGCAGCGGCGGATCAGCGGCGGCGGGTGCCCCGCGCTGGCCAGCGTGATCTCGCCGCGGTCGGCGTTCACCACGCCGAAGACCACGGTGACGAAGAGCTCCTGGGTGCCGGTCTCGGTGCCGAGGCTGGCCACCAGCCGGTCCAGCCCGGCCAGGACGGCGTCCGGGCGGGGGTCGGAGAGCGCGAGCGCGCGCAGCGCCGCCCGTACCTGCCCCATCCGGGCCGCCGCCTGCACGTCGTGGCCGGCGACGTCGCCGAGGACCACGCCCAGGTCGCCGGTGGGCAGCAGGAACGCGTCGTAGAAGTCGCCGCCGGCGGCGTTGCCGTCGACGCCGGGGTCGTACCGGGCGGCGATGCGCAGCCGGGGCAGCGCCGGCAGCCGTTCCGGCAGCATGCTGCGTTGCAGCAGCTGGGCGGTGCCGTGCTGGGTCTCGAACCGGCGGGCCCGCTCGGCCGCCTGACCGACGAGCTCCGCCGAGGCGGCCAGCAACGCCCGCTCCGCGGCGGACCAGCCGTGCGGGCGCTGGTAGCCGACGGCGATCCCGCCCCGGATCACCGAGGAGCGCAGCGGCAGCGCGGCCAGCGCGCGGATCTTCTGGTCGTGCCGGTCGACCGCGCTCGCCCGCAGCGGCTGGCCGTCACCCACGAAGTACGGCACCCCGCTGCCGGCGGTGACCACCACGGGGTCGGGGGCGTCGGCGGGGACCGGCCGCCACAGCGGGGGCAGCCGCTCGTCGGCCTCGTCGAGCAGTTCGCCGCGGATGCGCCGGACGATCCGCCAGCCCGGGCCGTCGTCGACGGCGAAGGTGACCCGGTCGGCGTCGAAGGAGCCGAGCGCGTAGCGCAGGGTCACCCGGGCCACGTCGTCGAGGGTGAGCGTGCCGGAGAGGGCGGCGGCGAAGTCGCTGAGGCTCTGCAACTGCTGGGTGAGCTGGGTGGTCTGGGCGGCGACGGTGAGTACGCCGACGATCCGGCCGGCGCTGTCGCGCACCGGCGAGTTGCCGCGGGTGAAGACCGCGTGGTCCCCGGTGGCCGCCGGGTGCTGGTCGGCCGGGAGCACCGACTCCCGCTGCAGGAACGACTCACCCCGCCGGTACGCCCGCTCGATCACGTCGCCGACCCCCGGCAGGTGCCACAGGTCCGCGAACACCTCGGGGGCGGGCCGGCCGAGGGCCGCCGGGTGCCGGTCGCCGATCAGTTCGGCGTAGCCCTGGTTGTAGAGCAGGACGAACTCGTCGCCGTAGTGGAGCGCCATCGGCACCGGCGAGGAGAGGACGACGTCCACGAGCGCGCGTACCGCCGGGTCCCACTGCTGCGGCGGCCCGAGCGGGGTGTTCGCCCAGGGGTGCGCGAGCACGGCCGCCGCCACCTGCGCGACCGGGGCCGGTCCGGGGGCGGCGGGCGGTGGCGTGGGGACTCGCCCGACCGTGCCTGGCATGTCACGCAGCCTAGCCGGAGCCTTGCGCCGGAGTTTCGATCATGCCCCCCGACCGCGCCGCAGGGCCCGTCGGCGGCGGTGTTAGGGCAGCTCGCGAGCCCTTTCGGCGGGCATGTCGGGAAATTGATCCCGGGTGTCGCGGCGTGCTGCGGAAGCGACCGGGTATCCGCCCGGCGCAGTCCATGCGACAGGAGGGACATCATGCCGGAAACCCTTGCGGTCAGGCAGGTCGACATCGGCGACGCACTGGCCGACATGTGGAGGTCGGTGCTGCTCTTCATCCCGAGGGCGATCGCGTTCATCGCGATCCTCGTGGTGGGCTGGATCATCGCCCGAGCGGTACTCAAAATCGTGGACAAGGTACTGGAACGGGTGGGGTTCGACCGCGCGGTCGAACGGGGCGGCATCAGACGCGCACTGGAACGCACCAAGTACGACGCCAGCGACATCCTGGCGAAGCTCGCGTACTACGCAGTCCTGCTGTTCACCCTGCAGTTCGCCTTCGGGGTGTGGGGGCCGAACGCGATCAGCGACCTGATCCGGGGCGTCGTGGCCTGGCTGCCGCGCGCGTTCGTGGCGATCGTCATCGTGGTCGTGGCGGCCGCGATCGCCAACGCGGTCCGGGACCTGGTCACCGGGGCGCTGGGAGGCCTGTCGTACGGCAGGATCCTGGGTGATCTGACCGCGGTCTTCATCCTGGCGCTGGGCGTCATCGCCGCGCTGAACCAGGTGGGCATCGCCACCACGGTGACCACGCCGGTGCTGATCACGGTGCTCGCCACCGTGGCCGGCATCATCGTCGTCGGTGTCGGCGGTGGTCTGGTGAAGCCGATGCAGAGCCGCTGGGACCGCTGGCTGGACCGGGCGGCCGAGGAGTCGCGGGCCATCCAGGTGCATCGCCAGGCCCAGGCGGCCGGACGGGGCGACATGGACCGGCAGATGGCCGACCGGGGCGGCCAGGCCGCGCCGCGGCCCCAGGAGGGGGTCCACCCGATGGCCGGGGGCCGGGGTGCCAACGTGGGCGAGGAGACCCAGCAGTTCCGTCGCCCGGGGACCTGAGTCGGCGGCGCAGGCGGTGGAGGGGGTCCGTGCGTGGCGCGGACGCCCCTCCGTCGTGTCCCGGGCGGGTCAGGCCGGTTCGAGGTGGCGCGGGTCGAGCGTGCGGGCGAGCGCGCAGATCGCCAGCAGGCGGATGGCCAGCCAGTCCGGCTCGGTCCAGTCGACCGCGCCGGTGGGCGGGACCAGACCGTGCTCCAGCGCCGCCGCCCGCAGGCCGTCGGCGTACCCGACCAGGCCTGCCGGGCTCAGCGGGTGCCGGTCGCCGTCGAGGCTGTCACGGACCGCCGCCGCGTGCTGGTCGACCGCGGCGAGCAGGCCGGGGTCGGCGGCGGCCGCGGCCAGGCCGGAGGCACCGATCGAGGTGCTGAGCAGGGCGAGGGCGGACCGTGCCGCGTTCGCGGCGGTCCGCTTCGCTACCTGGGGGTACGGCACACGCATGGTGACCGAGGTTAGCCACCCGGCCGCCCCGGCGGTCTCGGCCGCTCGGCCGGTTCCGGGTCCTCCTCCGGTCGGCCGCCCTCCTCCGCGGGGATTGACCCGGCGGAGTGCGGGCAGAAGGAGAACCGGGCGCGAACGGGCGCGGCCGGCACGATGGAGGCACGGATGGGACAGCACGCGGACGGCCCGGACCGGCAGCACCGCCGGCCGGACGGGGTGACCGACGGCACGGTGGCCGCGCTGGGCAAGCTCAGCGAGGCGCTGGAGACGGTGGAGCGGGCGCGCGGGCACCTCTACTCGCTGCACCAGCTGATCGGGCACGCCGACCTGATGCTCGACGACGCGGTCGCGCAGTTCCGCGCGGCCGGGCACGACGACATCGCGGAGCGGGTCCGCACCGAGCTGCTCGGCCGCAACGTGATCGCCGGACGCTGGACGTTCCAGATCGTCGAGGACTTCGACGACAACTACTACGCGCTCTTCCGCGAGCTGGACCGCGCCGCCCGGGACCAGCTGGTGGACGGCCGCCGCCACCTCTACGAGGCGGAGATGAAGGAGCGGCGCCGCACCCCGGGCCGTCCCGGGCACGAGGCGCGCCCGGCCGGCGACGGCTAGTCGGCCGTAGGCGCGTCGGCCGGACGGCGACGAGCCGTGTCGTCGGCGATGATGACGGTGGCCACCATGAGCGCGACGCAGAGGCTGAACAGCCAGGAGTCGTCGGCGACCAGCTTGGCCGAGACCGGGGCCTGCAGCGCGGCGAGCAGGAAGCCGAGCCAGGCGAGACGCCGCTGACGTGGGGTGAGGAAGCCGGAGCCCTGTTGCATCCCGAAAGTCTGACGCGACACCCCCTGATTGCCGTCACCCGATCGGCCGATTCTGGATGGCCTGTCCGCATTGCTGCCCGTCCGGGCGTTGCTTTTTGCCGGTTCGGGGGAGGCCACCGCCGCGTCGTAGTGTTCTCGGTTGATCCGGCATGATGTGCGCCCGTGTCCGCCACCCCGCCCCGCGCCGCCCTGCTCCTGCTCGCCTATCTCGCCTTCGTCAGCCTCGGCCTGCCCGACGGGCTGATCGGGGTCGGCTGGCCGTCGATCCGGACGGACCTCGGCGTACCCACGGAAGCGGTCGGTCTGGTGCTCGCCGCGGGCACCGTCGGCTATCTCGCCTCCAGCCTGCTCGCCGGCTTCACCCTCGCCCGGCTCGGTGTCGGCCGGCTGCTGGCCGGCAGCACCGCGCTGGCCGGCCTGGCGCTCACCGGGTACGCCTCGACCCCGTACCTGGCCCTGATGATCGGCTGCGCCCTGGTTCTCGGGGTCGGCTCGGGCGCCATCGACTCCGGGCTGAACGCCTACGCGGCCGGTGCATTCGGGCCGCGGCACATGACCTGGCTGCACGCCTTCTTCGGCCTCGGCGTGGCGATGGGCCCGCTGATCATGACCGCCGTGCTCGGCGCCGGGCTGAGCTGGCGCTGGGGCTACGGGCTCGTCGCCGTGGCGCAGGTCGCCCTGGCCGGCGCCTTCGCGCTGACCGTACGGGCCTGGCGGAACCGGTCGGCGCACGCCGCCGTGCCCGTCGCGGTCGCTGCCGGGCCGGTGCCGGTACGCGAGACGCTGCGGCTGCCCGCGGTCTGGCTCGGCGCCCTCGCCTTCGGGGTCTACGTGGCGATCGAGATCACCGCCGGGCTCTGGGCGTTCCTGCTGCTCACCGAGGAGCGTGGGCTGGCGGCGAGCGCCGCGGGCCTCTGTGTCGCCGGGTACTGGGGGAGCCTCTTCGTGGGGCGGGTGGTGCAGGGCGTGGTCGCCGAGCGGCTGGGCGCCGGCCCGATCCTGCGGGCGAGCCTGCTCGGCATGGCCGCCGGCGCCCTGCTCATCGCGCTGCCCGGTCCGGCCTGGGTGACCGTGGCCGGTCTGTTCCTGGTGGGTTTCGCCGCCGCGCCGGTGTTCCCGCTGCTCACCCACACCACCGCGGAGCGGGTCGGCGCGGCGCACGCGGACCGCGCCATCGGCGTGCAGATCGCCGCCTCCGCCGGGCTCGGCGGGGCGCTGATCCCCGGCGGGCTCGGGGTGCTGTTCGGTCACACCTCGGTGGCGATGCTGGGGCCGGCGCTGACCGTCCTGGCGGTGCTGCTGCTGTTCCTGTACGGCCTCGCCCGGCGCACGCCGGTGGCCGGGACGCGCTGAGCCGCCCCGCCAGCCGGACGGGCCCGCCCCGGGCGTACCCGCCCGGGGCGCCCCGAGTGCCTCAGAGGGTGTCGGGGCCGGTCCGGCCGGTGGTGGAGGGCCGGTACGCGCGCTCCGAGTCGGTCATCTCCCGCCGCTCGGCCTCCGGCCCGGCGCCCCGGTCCACCGCCTCGGGGCCGTGCCCGAAGGCGGCCTCCTCGCCGGCGTCGTGGCCGGTCACGTCGTCGGCCTGCCCGTCGATGGTCGACCGGGCGATCGCCCGGTCCAGTGCCTCCAGCGGGGTCTTCTGCTCGTCCCGCCACACCCTGTCGTCGTTCTCCGTCATCCCCCTGCCGTACCCGGCGCGGATGATCGCAAACGGCCGCGCGGGCGGGGCCGGAACGCCGCGACGGCCGCCGGATCACCGGCGGCCGTCAGAACGTGAGTTGCGGGGGGAAAGGGTCACGGCTGCGGGCGGTCCACCTTGCCCCGCCAGGCGCCGGTCTCCTGACCGCGGCGCTCGATGAACTGCTTGAACCGCTCCAGGTCGCCCTTGGCGCGCCGGTCGACCACGCCCAGCTTGTCGCCGGCCTTCTCGACCACGCCGTGCGGCTCGAAGTCCATCTGCAGGGTGACCCGGGTCTTGCCCTCGTCGAGCCGGTGGAAGGTGACCACGCCGGCCTGCTGGGTGCCGCCGGTCGACTTCCACGCCACCCGCTCGTCCGGGAGCTGCTCGGTGATCTCGGCGTCGAACTCACGCTTGACCCCGGCGATCTCGACGGTCCAGTGGGTCATCGTGTCCGACAGCTGCCGGACCTCCTGCACCCCCTCCATGAAGTGGGGGAACTCCTCGAACTGGGTCCACTGGTCGTAGGCGGTGCGGATCGGGACGGAGACGTCCACGTGCTCGGTAACGCCGCTCATGAAGATTCCTCCTCTGGCCGCTGGTGTGCGTCCGGATCATGGGCCGATCCGGTCACCAGCGCGTCGTCTCGTTCTTGTTGCCGAGTGCGGCCCACACCTCGGAGATCGTGCGGTACCGCGTACCGTCGGGCAGCCGCTCCAGCGCGGCGATGAGGTCGGCGGGAGCCTCGTTATCGCGGGCGTTCGCGATCAGCGCCTCGCGGTTGCCGGGCAGGGCGGTCATCGTGATGAAGCGCCCCAGCCGGCTGCGCTCCTCCACGTCCCGCGAGCTCATGCCCTTCGGGGCGCCGGTGCGCAGCTCACCCGCGGGGGCCGTGGTGGCCTCCGGCTGGTCCTCACCGGCCGGCTCGGGCTGGCGGTACTCCTCGGCGCGCGAGCCTCCGGTACCCGGCCCCTGGAGCAGGCCGGCGACCTCCTGGCTCATCTGCTCGTCGATCCTGGGTCCGTGCTTGCTGCTGCCACGTTCCATGCCCTGTGTGCTACCCCTCGCGGCCCGGGGGAAACGCCGAACCCGGCACGCGGTCACGAATCGGCCGGGGCCTTCGGCGGCAGAACCGGCTCGCCCGGGTCCTCCGCACCGGCCTGGAGCACCCGGCCCCGCTGCAGCTCGGCGTTGATCTGCACGCCGAACATCAGCGCGCAGTTGGACAGGTAGAGCCAGACCAGGAAGGCGATGACCGCGCCCAGGCTGCCGTACGTGACGTCGTAGGAGCCGAAGTTGGCGACGTAGAGCCCGAAACCGGCGGAAGCGACGATCCAGGAGAAGAGGGCCACCGCCCCGCCCGGGGTCAGCCAGCGGAACCTCGGCTGCTGCACGTTCGGGGCGATCCAGAACAGCAGGGACAGCAGCGTCATCATCACCAGCGCCAGCACCGGCCACTTGGCGATGCTCCACACCGTGCGGGCCAGCCCGCCGGCGCCCACCAGGTTGCCCACCGCGTCGGTCACCGGCCCGCTGACGATCAGGCCGAGCGCCACCACGGCCAGCAGGATCAGCGACAGGCCCGCCAGGCCGATCTGCAGCGGGCGCAGCCGGTAGAACGGCCGTCCCTCCTGGACCCCGTAGATCGCGTTGGAGGCCCGGGTGAACGCCCCGATGAACCCGGACGCCGACCAGAGCGCGCCGACCAGACCGAAGCTGAGCAGCACCTTCGCCCCGCTCTGCTGGTCGACCACGGTGCGCACCACCGACACGAAGCCGTCGTCGGCGACCACCGCGCCGGCGCCGAGGTCCCGTGCCAGGTCCAGCACCGTGTCGACGGTGCGCTCGCCGTCGGAGACCAGGCCGACCAGGGCGACCACCACCACGGTCGCCGGGAAGAGGGCGAGCACGCCGTAGTAGGTCAGCGCCGCCGCCCAGTCCGCGCAGTTGTCGTTGACGAAGTTGCGCCCGCTGCGCAGCAGCGCCCCGCGCCAGGTGGACCAGCGCAACTGCCGTACCCGGGCGGGGACCCGCAGCCCCTCCCGCCCGTCGGTGACCGCGGCCGGCTCCGTCGTCGCTGCCATGTCCCGCTCCCGTCGCCCGGCCCCGCCGGATCAACCGGCACCCGCTGGCCCCGCCGGTACCCGGTGCCGGAAATCGACAAACCCGGCGGACGAGTTTGCCGCTGGGGTCCCCGGGAACCGTTCATGCGGAGCACACCGACGCGGAGGAGGACGAGATGCCCGGGCGCGAGGTACTGCCCAGCACGCTGCGGCGCTCCCCGGAGAAGGCGCAGCGCACCTGGGAGAAGACGCACGACTCGGCGGTGGACACCTACGGCGAGGGGGAGCGGGCGCACCGCACCGCGTTCGCCGCCGTCAAGCACGAGTTCGAGAAGGTCGGCGACCACTGGGAGCCGAAGGGACGCAAGGGACCCAGCGACCGGCAGGCGCAGGGCGGCGGACCGGCCCGCCGGGCCCCCACGGCGAGCGGCGTGGACGCCAACGCCACCAAGGACCACCTGATGGACGTGGCCAAGAAGCTGGACGTGCCGGGCCGGTCCCGGATGACCAAGCCGGAACTGGTCAAGGCGATCGAGAAGGCCAACGCCCGGCAGACCACGAAGGCCCGCGAGAAGTCCAAGGCCCGCGGCGGTCGCTGAGCCGGGGGGGTACGACGCACGGGAGCCCGGGACCGCACGGTCCCGGGCTCCCGCGTCACGCACTCACCAGTGGCCGCCGCCCGGCGCCTCGATGTGCACCGTCTTGACGGTGCTGAACTCGTCGAGCAGCTCCGGGCCGTACCCGAAGCCCTGTCCGCTGCCGCGGCGCGGCTGCGCGGCACCGCCCGGCGCGCCGCCGAACACCGCGTTGACCTTCACGGTGCCCACCGGCAGTTCCCGCCAGGCCCGCTGCGCGTGGCTCATCGACGCGGTGAGCACCGTGCCGGCCAGCCCGTACGGCGAGTCGGCCGCGCAGCGCAACGCCTCGCTGAACGAGTCCACCACCACCACGGGCGCCACCGGCCCGAAGGTCTCCTCGCGGACCAGCGTCATCTCGTGCCGGCAGCCGGTCACCACCGTCGCCGGGTAGAAGGCCCCCGGCCCCTCCGGCAGCACCCCGCCGGTCCGCAGCGTCGCCCCCTCGGCCACCGCCGCGGTCACCTGCCCGTGCACGTGGTCGCGGTGCCGCCGGTCCACCAGCGGCCCCAGCTCGGTCTGCGGGTCCCGGCCCGGCCCGGCCCGCAGGGCCTGCGCCCGGTCGACCAGCGCGTCGGCGAAGTCCTCCGCCACGTCCCGGTGCACGTAGATCCGCTCCACCGCGACGCAGATCTGCCCGGCGTTGGCGAACGCGCCGATCGCCGCCTGCCCGGCCGCCCAGACCGGGTCCACCCCGGCGTCGACGATCAGCGGGTCGCTGCCGCCGTTCTCCAGCAGCGCCTTCGCACCGGTCCGGGCGCAGGCCGCCGCGATGGCCCGGCCGGTGGCGGTGGAGCCCACGTGGGCCACCACGTCCACCTCCTGCGCGGCCAGCGCCGCGCCCACCTCGCCACCGCCGGTCAGCAGGGTGAGCACCCCGGCGGGCAGCACCCCGTCGAGGATCCGGGCCAGCAGCCAGCCGGTGGCCGGGGTCCGCTCGCTCGGCTTGTACAGCACCACGTTGCCGGTGACCAGGGCCGCGCCGAGCAGGCCGCAGGAGACCGCCACCGGGTCGTTCCACGGGGTGATGGCGGCCACCACCCCGCGCGGCTCCGGTGCCATGAAGTCGATCGCGTCCACGCCGCCGTGCAGCGTCCGCCCGCCCCGCACCGGGCCCAGCTCGGCGTACTGTCGCAACGTGCCGATGCCCGCCTCCACGCCGCCGCGGGCGTCGCCGAGCGGCTTGCCCATCTCCGCCGTCGTCGCCGCGGCCAGTTCGTCGGCCGCCCCGGCCAGCGCGTCCGCGGCCCGGTGCAGCGCCGCCGCCCGCTCCGCGGGGGCCGTCGCCGCCCACTCCGCCGCCGCGCCCCGGGCCGCCTCGACCGCCTTGGCCACCTCGTCCGCCGTCGCGACCGGAACGGTGCTGACCGGCGTGCCGTCGGCGGGATCGTGCACCACCAGTTCGCCGCCCGCGCCGCCCGCGCCCCACACTCCACCGATGAGCTGTTCAACCCTGTACATGCGGCAGTGGATGCCCCGGTCCCGGCAAGGCAAACGCGTTTCGCCCGGTTGCTGGCCGGGTAGGCGGATCGGATGATCGCGACCGGCACCGAGACCGCCGACGCCGTCGTCGTCGGCGCCGGGCACAACGGACTGGTGGCCGCCAACCTGCTCGCCGACGCCGGCTGGGACGTGCTGGTCCTGGAGGCCACCGGCGCCCCCGGCGGGGCGGTGCGCTCCGCCGAGGTCACCGCCCCCGGCTACCTCAGCGACCTCTACAGCTCCTTCTACCCCCTCGGGTACGCCTCGCCGGTGCTGCGCCGGCTGCGCCTCGACGCGCACGGGCTGGCCTGGACGCACGCCCCCGACGTGCTGGCGCACGTGCTGCCGGACGGCCGGGCGGCGGTGCTCAACCGCGACCCCGACCGCAGCGCCGCGTCGATGGAGGCGTTCGCGCCCGGCGACGGGCAGCGCTGGCTCGACACGTACGACGACTGGCGGGTCATCTCCCGTCCCCTGGTGAACGCCCTCTTCACCCCCTTCCCGCCGGTCCGCGACGGGCTGGAGCTGCTGGGCCGGCTCCGCACCGCGGGGGCGCTGCGGCTGGCCCGCCGGCTGGTGCTGCCCAGCCGGCAGTTCGGGCGCGAGGTGTTCCGGGGCGAGGGCGCGCCGGCGCTGATGGCCAGCTGCGCCCTGCACACCGATCTGTCGCCGGACGACGCCGGTTCGGGCATCTACGGCTGGCTGCTGGCCATGCTGGGGCAGGAGGTCGGCTGGCCGGTGCCGCTGGGTGGCGCGCAGCGGATCACCGACGCGCTGGTGGCGCGGCTGATCGCCAAGGGCGGCCGGATCACCTACTCCGCCCGGGTGGACCGGGTGCTGGTGGCCCGGGGCCGGGCGATGGGCGTACGGACCGAGGGCGGCGCCACCTGGCGGGCCCGCCGCGCGGTGCTGGCCGACGTGCCGGCGCCCACGCTCTACCTGGACCTGGTCGGCGCCGCCTGGCTGCCGCCCCGGCTGGTGGAGGACCTCGACCACTTCCGCTGGGACGGGTCCACGGTGAAGGTCGACTGGGCGCTGGACGGGCCGATGCCGTGGGCCAACCCGCAGGTCGCCGGGGCGGGCACGGTGCACCTGGCCACCGACGTCGACGGGCTCACCCGCTACGCGGCGGACCTGGCCTGCGGCGAGGTGCCGGAGGACCCGTTCCTGCTGGTCGGCCAGATGACCACCGCCGACGCCACCCGGTCACCGGCCGGTACGGAGTCGCTCTGGTCGTACACCCACCTGCCGTTTCGCCGGGACTGGCGGGCCGAGGACGTGGCCGCGCACGTGGACCGGATGGAGGCGGTGCTGGAGCGCCACGCCCCCGGCTTCAAGGCCCTGGTCCGGGGCCGTTTCGTGGCCGGCCCGGCCGACCTGGAGGAGCGCAACCCGAGCCTGGTCGGCGGCTCGGTGGGCGGCGGCACGGCCGCCGCGTACCAGCAGCTCTTCCTGCGTCCGGTGCCCGGGCTCGGCCGGCCGGACACCCCGGTCGACCGGCTCTACCTGGCCAGCGCCTCGGCCAACCCGGGCGGCGGGGTGCACGGCGCGCCGGGCGCGAACGCGGCGCAGGCGGCGCTGAGCCGCAACCGCGCCCTCACCGGCGGCCTGTACGCCCGGGCGGTCGGCGCCGCGCACCGCGCGGTCTACCGCTGACCCGGCTCCCGGCGTCAGCTCCCAGCGACTCAGGGTGTGTAGCAGCGACATGCCTGAGAGGTGTCGTCCCGCCTCTCAGGCATGTCGCTCACGAAACTGTCCGCCGCCCCGGGCAGCACTGCGCGTGACGGCCGGGCGGGGGTGGAAGCGGGTCAGCGCTCCAGGTTGCGGTGCTTGGCCCGCAGCTTGAACGGCATCAGGGCGCTCTCCACCTTGGTGGCGGTGGTCATCTTCGACGCGCCGTCGCGGCGCTCCTCGAAGCGGATCGGCACCTCGAGGATGGTGTGCCCCAGCTTGGTGGCGAGGTAGTGCATCTCGACCTGGAAGCTGTACCCGTTGGACTGCACCCGCTCCAGGCCGATGTCGCGCAGCGCGTCCGCCCGCCAGATCTTGAAACCCGCGGTGAGGTCACGGATGCGCACCCGCAGCAGGGTGTGCACGTAGAGGTTCGCCCAGCCACTGAGCGCGCGGCGGTAGAGCGGCCAGTTCTCGTCCAGCTCGCCACCGGGGACGTACCGGGAGCCGATCACCACGCCGGCCTGGGTGGAGAGCAGCGCGCCGAGCATGCCGGGCAGCGCCTCCGGCGGGTGGGACAGGTCGGCGTCCATCTGCGCCACGTACTCGGCCCCGCCGTCGAGCGCCCGGCCGATGCCGTCGACGTACGCCCGGCCCAGGCCCTCCTTGCCGGCGCGGTGCACGACCTGGACCCGGTCGGGGTGCTCGATGGCCAGCTTGTCGGCCACCTCGCCGGTGCCGTCGGGGGAGTTGTCGTCCGCCACCAGCACCTTCAGGCCGGGCAGCGGCAGGGTGAGGAGCCGCTCGACCAGCACCGGGAGGTTGCCCGCCTCGTTGTAGGTCGGGACCACGACGGTCAGGCGTGCATCCCGCCACGGCGAGGGCAGCTCCACGGGTTCGATCATGACGGACATCCTCTGGTTGCCGACGGTTTTCCCCCAAAGGGTAGCCAGTGCCCCGCCGGGCCTCGTCGAGGCTCCCCGCCTCTCACCGCGGCTCGCGCTGATCCGCCTTCTGCCGCACCGCGATGTCGCAGAGCCGGCTCAACGTCTCCTTGTTGCGCTGGTGCAGGACCAGGTCGTTGAGCTTGTTGCGGACCCAGCGCAGCGGCCCGGCCGCGAAGTCCTCGCCGATGCGGACCCGGGTGGCGCCGTCGCCGACCGGTTCCAGGGTGAACACCACGATCGCCTCACCGGCCGGCCAGAGCCCGGCCTTGATGACGAGCTTGTGCGGCGGCTCGCAGGCCAGCACCGTCGAGGAGTCCTCCAGCGAGAACGGCCACGGCCCGGCCTTGTGATGCAGCTGCGTGCCCACCCGGGGCCAGTCGTGGTCGACGTCCCGCACGTGCACCGTGCCGACCACCCAGTCGCTGTACGTCCACCCGTCGGCGAGCACGGCGAAGACGTGCTGCGGTTCGGCGTCGATTACCTTCTCCACAATCGCCACTGCCGTGCAGTACCCCGGCGGTCACCGCGGCTAACCGACCGCTGCGGGCAACGCGTTAGCTTCTCCGGGGCGGCGGGTAAGGCCCGGTCGGCGACCTGTGCACGGCCCGGACGGCGACGAGCCGTACCGCCGGGTAGATGATGTTTACTCCCCGGGGCTCCGGGAACGCGCCGCCCGTGCGACGGGACCAGTTGGAGCCGGATCAGCGCAGGTCAGGCCGGGTCGACCCGGCCGCCGACCGGAGCGTGATCCGGCCGGTCCTGTTCGACGCCGTGTTGCTGGACCGGGACGGCACGCTGGTCGAGGACGTGCCGTACAACGGCGATCCGGAGAAGGTGCGGCCGGTGCCGGGCGCGCGGGAGGCGCTGGACCGGTTACGGGCCGCCGGGCTGCGCCTGGGCGTCGTCACCAACCAGTCCGGGCTGGCGAAGGGGCTCTTCACCGCCGGGCAGCTGCGGGCGGTGCACGCCCGGATCGAGGAACTGCTGGGGCCGTTCGACACCTGGCAGGTCTGCCCGCACGACGAGGGGGACGGCTGCGACTGCCGCAAACCCGCCCCCGGCCTGGTCACCCGGGCGGCCGCCGCGGTGGGCACCACGGCGGCCCGCTGCGTGATGGTGGGTGACATCGGCCGCGACATGACCGCCGCGCTGGCCGCCGGCGCCACCGGCGTGCTGGTGCCGACCCCGGTCACCCGGTCCGCGGAGGTGGCCGCCGCCCCGCACGTCGCGCGTGACCTGCCGGCGGCCGTCGAGGAGATCCTGCGCCGCCAGGCCGCGCTGCACCCCACCGCCCCGCGGCGGGCCGGGACGGTGCTGGTGGTGCGCGCCGACTCCGCCGGGGACGTGCTGGTCACCGGCCCGGCGATCCGCGCCGTCGCCGCCGGCGCACGGCGCGTCGTCCTGCTGCACGGCCCGCGCGGCCGGGACGCCGCCGCCCTGCTGCCCGGCGTCGACGAACTCGTCGAATGGCCGCTGCCCTGGATCGACGGCGACCCGGCCCCGGTCGACCCGGACGACATCCGCCGGCTCACCGACCGGCTCGCCACGGTGCGCGCCGACGAGGCGGTCGTCTTCACCTCCTTCCACCAGTCCCCGCTCCCGCTCGCCCTGCTGCTGCGGCTGGCCGGCGTGCCCCGGATCAGCGCCATCAGCGACGACTACCCCGGCTCCCTGCTCGACGTGCGGCACCGGGTGCCCAACGGGCCGCCCGAACCGGAGCGGGCGCTGGCGCTGGCCGCGGCCGCCGGCTTCCCGCTCCCGGCCGCCGACGACCAGGCGCTGCGCATCCGCACCGACGGGCTGCCGCCCCCACCGGCCCGGCTCGGCGGCCCCGGCTACGTGGTGCTGCACCCCGGCTCGGCGGTGCCGACCCGGGCCTGCCCGCCCGAACTGGCCACCCGGATCGTCCGGGTGCTCACCGCGGCCGGACACCGGGTGGCGGTCACCGGGGGACCGGACGAGACGGAACTGACCGCCCGGGTGGCCGGGGACGCCGGAATCGACCTGGGCGGCCGGACCGGCCTCGCCGACCTCGCCGCCGTGCTCACCGGCGCCGGCGCGCTGGTGGTCGGCAACACCGGTCCCGCGCACCTGGCCGCCGCGCTGGGCGTACCGGTGGTCAGCCTCTTCGCCCCCACCGTCCCGTTCGGACAGTGGGGGCCCTACCGGGTGCCGGCCGTCCGCCTGGGCGACGCGGGCGCACCCTGCCGGGACACCCGGGCCACCCGCTGCCCGGTGCCCGGCCACCCCTGCCTGTCCGCCATCGAGCCGGGGCACGTCCTGGCCGCGGTACGCCTGCTCGGCGTACCCGCCGACGCGCCCCCGCCGGGCGCGGCGCCGGCCACGGTCGGCATCGACCCGGTGATCGCCGGCGGCGGGAGCGCCCGATGAACATCCTGGTCTGGCACGTGCACGGCTCCTGGACCACGTCCTTCGTGCACGGCCGGCACCGCTACCTGGTGCCGGTCACCCCCGACCGCGGCCCGTACGGGCTGGGCCGGGCCCGCACCTACCCCTGGCCGGACAGCGCCGTCGAGGTCACCCCGCAGCAGCTGCGCCGGGAGCAGGTCGACGTGGTGCTGCTGCAACGCCCCGAGGAGATCGACCTCGCCGGGGACTGGCTGGGCCGGCGGCCCGGGCGCGACGTGCCGGCGGTGTACGTCGAGCACAACACCCCCAAGGGCGACGTACCGAACACCCGCCACCCGATGGCCGACCGCGACGACCTGCTGCTCACCCACGTCACCCACTTCAACGAACTGTTCTGGGACAACGGCGGCACCCGCACCGCCGTCGTCGAGCACGGGGTGGTCCCACCGGCGGTGGAGTGGACCGGCGAACTGGACCGGCTCGCGGTCGTCATCAACGAGCCGGTGCGCCGCTGGCGGGTCACCGGCACCGACCTGCTGCCACGCTTCGCCGAACTCGCCCCGCTGGACGTGTTCGGCATGAAGGTCGCCGGGCTCGCGGCACACCTGGGCCTGCCCGCCGACCGGCTGACCAGCCACGACGACGTGCCGCAGCACCAGATGCACGCCGAGCTGGCGCGCCGGCGGGCGTACCTGCACCTGTGCCGGTGGACGTCGCTGGGACTGAGCCTGATCGAGGCCATGACGATGGGCATGCCAATCGTCGCGCTGGCCACCACCGAGGCCGTCGAGGCCGTGCCGCCCGGGGCCGGCGCCCTCTCCACCCGGGTGGACGTGCTGGTGGAGGCCGCGGGGCGGTTCGTCGCGCAGCCCGCCGAGGCCCGCCGCGTCGGTGCCGGGGCGCGCGCCGCCGCCCGGGCCCGCTACGGCCTGGACCGTTTCCTCGCCGACTGGGACCGCCTGCTGGAGGAGGAAGTATGCGCATCGCGATGATCTCCGAGCACGCCAGCCCGCTCGCCATCCTGGGCGGTGAGGACGCCGGTGGGCAGAACACCCACGTCGCCGAGCTCTCCGCCGCGCTGGTGGCCGCCGGGCACGACGTCCGGGTCTACACCCGGCGCGACGCCGTCGACCTGCCGGTCAGTGTCCGCGCCCCGGCCGGGTACGACGTGGTGCACGTACCGGCCGGTCCGGCGGAGCCGCTGGCCAAGGACGCCCTGCTGCCGCACATGAAGGAGTTCAGCGCCTGGCTGGTGGACCGGTGGCGCGGCGGAGACTGGGTGCCCGAGGTGATCCACGCGCACTTCTGGATGAGCGGTCTCGCCGCGCTCACCGCCAGCCGGCAGACCGGGGTGCCGGTGGTGCAGACCTACCACGCGCTCGGCGCGGTGAAGCGGCGCTACCAGGGCGTGCAGGACACCAGCCCGGCGCGGCGGATCGCCTACGAGCGGGAGCTGGGCCGCTCGGTCGACCGGGTGGTCGCGCAGTGCCAGGACGAGGTGGGGGAGCTGGTCCGGCTCGGCGTCCCGCGCTCGCGGATGACGATCGTGCCGTCCGGGGTGAACCTGGCCAGCTTCGCCCCGCTCGGCCCGGCCGCCGAGCGGGAGCCCGACCGGCCCCGGATCCTCACCGTCGGGCGGCTGGTGGAACGCAAGGGGTTCCAGACCGTGATCCGGGCGATGGCCCTGGTGCCCGACGCCGAGTGCGTGGTGGTGGGCGGCCCGCCGGCCGGCCTGCTGGAGACCGACCCGTACGCCCGCCGGCTGCGCGCCCTCGCCACCACCTGCGGGGTGGCCGACCGGGTCAGGCTGGTCGGCGCGGTGCCCCGGGAGGAGATGGGGCTCTGGTACCGCTCCGCCGACGTGCTGGTCGCCGCCCCCTGGTACGAGCCGTTCGGGCTCACCCCGCTGGAGGCGATGGCCTGCGGCGTACCGGTCGTCGGCACGGCGGTCGGCGGGATCAAGGACACCGTGGTCGACGGGCTGACCGGGGACCTGGTCCCGGCCCGCGACCCGCAGGCCCTGGGCACCGCGATCCAGCGGCTGCTCGACGACCGCATCCGCCGCTTCGGGTACGCCACGGCGGCGCTGCAACGGGCCCGGCGCAGCTACTCCTGGGCGAGCGCCGCCGAGCGGCTGGCGGAGCTGTACGGCGAGGTGGCCGCGGTGCGCCGGCCGAGCCGGGTGGTCGCCTGATGACGACGGCGACTCCGGGACTGCTGGACGCCCACCTGACCCTGCTGGCCGAGGCGCTGCTGCCCTACCGGTCCTCGGAGCAGCTGCTGGCCCGCTGGGGCACCGAGCTGGCCGCCACCCTGGCCGGCGGGGGCCGGCTGCTGGTCGCCGGCAACGGCGGCAGCGCCGCCGAGGCCCAGCACCTCACCGCCGAGCTGGTCGGCAAGCTCCGCGACGACCGCCGGCCGCTGTCGGCGATCGCGCTGCACGCGGAGACCTCCGCGCTGACCGCGATCGGCAACGACTACGGCTACGACGAGGTCTTCGCCCGGCAGGTCCGCGCCCACGGCCGCCGCGACGACGTCCTGCTGCTGATGTCCACCAGCGGCGCCAGCGCCAACCTGCTGGCCGCCGCCCGCGCCGGACGAGAGGCCGGGCTGCGCTGCTGGGCGTTCACCGGCCCGGCGCCCAACCCGCTCGCCGACGCCTGCCACGAGGTGCTCGCCATCGCCTCCCCGGAGAGCCAGGTGGTGCAGGAGCTGCACCTGGTCTCCACCCACGTGCTCTGCGAATACGTCGACCGCGCGCTGCCCGCGGCGCTGGCGGTGACCGCTGCGGCCGCTGCCGCGCCCGTCGGCGAGCCGACCGCGCCGGTGCGTACCGGTGTCGAGGTGGTGCTCGACGGCGAGCGGCGGGTCGAGGCGGGATGAGGGGGCCGGCGGTGCGCGGACCCTTGGTGGTCATCGGCGACACGCTGCTCGACCGCGACGTCGAGGGCGTGGTGAATCGGCTCTGCCCGGACTCGCCGGTACCGGTGCTCGACGAGACGTCGTACGCCGACCGCCCCGGCGGCGCCGGGCTGGCCGCGGTCTTCGCCGCCGCCGGAGGCGCCGTGGAGGTGGCGCTGGTGACGGCCCTGGCCGACGACGCCGGCGGAGCCCGGCTGAGCTGCCTGCTCACCGCCGCCGGGGTCCAGGTGTACGCGCTGCCCCTGCCCGGCGCCACCCCGGAGAAGATCCGCCTGCGGGCCCGCGGCCGGGTGCTGCTGCGCCACGACCGGGGCGGGTCGGCCGCCGACCCGGGACCGCCGAGCGAGGCGGTGCTGCGGCTGATCGCCGGGGCGTCCGCCGTGCTGGTCAGCGACTACGGGCGGGGCGTCGTCCGGCAGCCCGCGCTGCGCGCCGCGCTCGCCGCGACCCGCGCGCCGGTGGTCTGGGACCCGCACCCGCGCGGGCCGGCGGCGGTGCCCGGGGTCACCCTGGCCACCCCGAACGAGGCGGAGGTACGCGACCTGACCAAGGTCCCGCCCGGCTCGTCCCGGCTGGCCACCGCAGCCCGGGGCGCGCAGGGGCTGCGCGAGCGGTGGCGCGCCGGCGCGGTCGCGGTGACCCTGGGCGGCGACGGCGCGCTGCTCTGCCACGCCGGTGCCACCCCGCTGGTGGTGGCCGCCCCGGTCAACGCCGAGGGGGACACCTGCGGGGCGGGGGACCGGTTCGCCTCGGCGGCCACCCTCGCGCTGGCCCGTGGTGCGCTGGTCTCCGAGGCGGTGCAGGAGGCGGTGGCGGAGGCGTCGGCGTACGTGGCCGGCGGGGGAGTGGCGGTCGCGCTGCCGCCCGAGGTCAGCGCCGCCGCGCCGGCGCCGCTGGGCGGCGGCGGGGAGCGGATCGGGGCCGCCGCCGCCGGCGCCGTGGTGGCCGAGGTCCGCGCGGCCGGCGGCACGGTGGTCGCCACCGGCGGCTGTTTCGACCTGCTGCACGCCGGGCACGTGGCCACCCTCCAGGCCGCCCGGCAGCTCGGCGACTGCCTGATCGTCTGTCTCAACTCCGACGCCAGCGTCGCCGGGCTGAAGGGGCCGGAGCGCCCGGTCGTGCCGCAGGGCGACCGCAGCCGGCTGCTCGCGGCGCTGGGCTGCGTCGACGCGGTGCTGGTCTTCGACGAGTCGACCCCGGACGCGGTGCTGGGCTGGCTGCGGCCGGACATCTGGGTCAAGGGCGGCGACTACGCCACCGGCGGCGGCGATCCGGCGAGCCTGCCGGAGGCCGAGACGCTGCGCCGCTGGGGCGGGCACGCGGTGGTGGTGCCCTACCTGGACGGGCGCTCCACCACCGACATGATCGCGGCGGCCCGGGGCGAGCGCCCCGGGGCGTACCGCGCCGCACCCGCCGGCGGCGCCCCGCCGGCCGGTGCACAGCGTCCGACGGCGGAGGGAGCACGATGACGAACAGTCCACCCGGTGCCGGTCCGACCGTCCTGGTCACCGGCGGATCGAGCGGGCTCGGCGCGGCGGTGGTCACCGCGGTGGCCCGCGCCGGCGGCCGTCCGCTGGTGCTGGACCGGCAGAGCCCCGGTGACGGGGTGCCCTGGATCGAGTGCGACCTGGCCGACACCCGGGCCGCCGAGGAGGCCACCCGGCAGCTGGCCGAGCGCTCCGGCGGCCTCGACGCGGTGGTCACCGCGGCCGGCATGGACGTGCCCGGCAAGCTCGCCGACGTACCCCGGGAGACCTGGGAGCGGATCGTCGCGGTCGACCTGCTCGCCACGGTGGCGGTGATCCGCGCGGCGCTGCCCTACCTGGAGGCGTCCCGGGGCGGGATCGTCACGGTCGCCTCCACCCTCGGGGTGAAGGCGGTCAGCGACGCCACCGCGTACTGCGCGGCGAAGTTCGGGGTGGTCGGCTTCACCCGCGCGCTCGCCGCCGAACTCGCCGGCCGGGTGAACGTGACCCTGCTGATCCCCGGCGGGATGCGCACCGCCTTCTTCGACGAGCGCGACCCGCAGTACCGGCCCGGCCCGGACGCCAAGCTCAACGCGCCGGGCGACACCGCCGCCGCGATCATGTTCGCCCTCTCCCAGCCGCCCGGCTGCGCGGTGCGCGAGATGGTGGTCTGCGCCGAGCAGGAGACGTCGTACCCGTGATCCTCGTGCTCCGCGCCCTCGGCGTGGGCGACCTGGCCACGGCGGTGCCGGCGCTGCGCGCGCTGCGGGCCGCGTACCCGGATCGGGAGCTGGCGCTGGCGGCGCCGGCCTGGCTCGGGCCGTTGGTGGACCTCGTCGGCGGCGTCGACCGGCTGCTGCCCACCGACGGCCTGGGCCCGCCGCCGTGGCCGCCCCCGCCGGTCGCGGTCAACCTGCACGGGCGCGGTCCCGGCTCGCACCGGATGCTGGCCGGCGCGGGCCGGCTGCTCGCCTTCCGCTGCCCGGAGGCCGGCCACCCGGACGGCCCGCGGTGGCGCGCCGGTGAGCACGAGGTGCACCGCTGGTGCCGGCTGCTCGCCTGGTACGGGATTCCCGCCGACCCCGGCGACCTCGCCCTGCGCCGGCCGGCGGCGGGCCGGGCGCCGACCGGCGTCAGCGTCGTCCACCCGGGCAGCAAGATCCCCGAGAAGCGCTGGCCGGCCGCCCGGTTCGCCGCCGTCGCCCGGGCGCTCGCCGAGCGGGGGCACCGGGTGGTGGTGACCGGCTCGGCCGACGAGCGGGAACTGGCGCGGCGGGTGGCCGGGGCGGCGGGCCTGCCCGGCGCCGCCGTCCTGGCCGGCCGGACCGACCTAGGCGAGCTGGCCGCACTGGTCGCCGGCGCCCGCCTGGTGGTCAGCGGCGACACCGGCGTCGGGCACCTCGCCACCGCCTACGCCACCCCGTCCGTGCTGCTCTTCGGCCCGGTCCCACCGGCCGAGTGGGGCCCGCCGCCGGACCGCCTCCGGCACCGGGTGCTCTTCGCCGGGACGCGGGATTGGCCCGGCCCGCCCGGGGTAGGAAGCCATCCGACGTTGGCGGCCCTGCCCGTGGACCGGGTGCTGGCCGCCGTGGCAGAGGCCGAAGAGGCGGTGCGGATCCCCGGTGCGATTGCGGCGTAGTGATCCGGGCCGGGCGGGATACGGGCGCCGCCGGGCCGGCAAGGGCTGGGTGTTCCTCGACCCCCGGGGCGAGCCGGTCCGCGACCCCGACGTGCTGGCCCGGCTGCGCGAGCTGGTCATCCCGCCCGCCTGGCAGGACGTCTGGATCTCGCCGTACCCGAACGGGCACATCCAGGCGACCGGCGTCGACGCGGCCGGCCGCAAGCAGTACCTCTACCACCCGGAGTGGCGGCGCAAGCGCGACGAGGCGAAGTTCGACCACGTGCTCCAGGTCGCCCACCGATTGCCGGTGCTGCGCCGGCGGATCGCCGACGACCTGGGCAAACGGGGCCTCAACCGGGACCGGGTGCTGGCCACCGTCGCCCGGCTGCTGGACATGGGGATGTTCCGGGTCGGCAACGACCAGTACGCGATCGGCGAGGACGCCACCTTCGGGGTCTCCACGCTGCGTCCCGAGCACGCCCGGTCCCGGGGCGGGTGTGTGGTCTTCGAGTTCCCCGCCAAGGGCGGCATCGAGCAGGTCCGCCGGATCGAGGACCGGGAGCTGTGCCAGGTGCTGACCAACCTGCGCCGGCGGCGCCGGGCGGAGGAGCGCCTCTTCGGCTACTGGGACGGGCGGCAGTGGCGCGACGTGCGCAGCGACGAGGTCAACGAGTACCTGCGTGACGCCAGCGGCGGGGAGATGACCGCGAAGGACTTCCGTACCTGGCACGCCACCGTGCTCGCGGCGATCGAGCTGGCCACCGTCGGCGTGCCACGCTCCGCCACCGCCCGCCGGAGGGCGGTCGCCGGGGTGATGAAGGAGGTCGCCGAGCTGCTGGGCAACACCCCGACCGTGGCCCGGACCTCCTACGTGGACCCGCGGGTGGTCGACCTGTACCACGACGGGGTGGTCGCGCCGGTCCGGCCGGACCCCCCACGGCCCGAGGCCGAGCGGACGGTCCTGGAGTTGTTGGAGGACGCCTGACCGGCCCCGCCGTCAGTCCTGGGGGGGAAGAGCGGCGGGACCGGGGCCAGTGCGGCGGGGGAGCGGACGCCGGTGCCGCCGTCCGTACGGCAACCGGGGCGGCCGCCCGTGACAAGGAGGTCACGGGCGCCACCGCGGTCCCCCGTTATCGGTGGCCGGCACGGGCCTGCCGACCGCCGATCCGCAGTCAGTATGGCGAGGTCGAGTTGACGACGGATGCCGAGCCGTTGACGATCCGTGCCTGTTCCCGCCGGGCCGCCCGGTACCCCTGCGGGGACTCGCCGTAGGCGGCCCGGAAGGCGCGGCTGAACACCGCCTTGTCCGCGAAGCCCCAGCGGGCGGCGACGGCCTGGATCGGCCGGTGCGCCTGCGCCGGGTCGGCGAGGTCGCGGCGGCACCGCTGCAGGCGCAGGTCCCGCACGTACGACGCCACGGTGGTCTCCTCCGCCTCGAAGAGCCGGTGCAGGGTACGGACGGAGACGTGGTGGGCCTCGGCGATCGTCTGCGGGGTCAGCGTGGCGTCGCCCAGGTGCCGCTGGACGTAGGCGCGCACCTGGGCGAGCAGCGCCCGGCGGCGGACCTCCCGGGGCACCTCGTCCTCGGCGACCAGGTGCCGGCCGAGCAGGGTGGCGATCAGGTCGAGACCGGTGGTGCCGAGCCGCTCGGCGTCCGCCGCGTGGTACTGCTCGGGATTACCCGCGATCTGCATGAGGTACTGCGCCAGCAGGGCGCCCACCCCCTCGGTGCCCGACATCCGGCCGGCGAGCAGGGGAGCGAGCCGCTCCGGGGGCAGCGGCAGCGCGCCGTACGGGATCAGGGCCACCACGGAGGTGGCGAGCTGCCGCCCGCCCTGCTCCCCCTCGTGGCTGACCTGGTGCGGACGCGATCCGTCGTAGAAGGTGAACTCCCGGGGCCGGATCACGCTCTGCCGGCCGGCCTGCCCGGACGCGCCGGTGCCGGTGGTGGTCAGGGCGAGCAGGAAGTAGTCCAGCTCGGTCTGCCGGGCCAGCTTCGCCGTCCGGACCGCGTCCAGTGAGGGGTAGCGGTAGTTCACCAGCTGGATCGGGCCCAGGGGGATGATCTCGGCCCGGGCGGTGAAGTCGTCGGCGTGCGCGGAGCGCATCCGCAGCGGCGCGGCGGTGCGGGCGACCAGGTCGAGCCACATCCCGAACCGCTCGCGTGGCGGCAACGCCTCCGTGTCGACGACGTTCCGGTCCAGCATCTTCCCGCCCACCCCAATCTGTCGCACGTGCGGGTCGATTGTCGGTCAGCGACGCGATGCGCGAAAGCCGACGAAAACGCCGGATCCGCGCCACCCGGTCAGGGCGCGCGGATCTCCTCGGCGGTGGCGGTCAGTCGTTGAGCACGTGCGAGAGCCGGTCGCGGAAGCGGCGCTCCGAGTCGCTGACCTGGTCGCCGCCGAGGCCGAGCAGACCACCGCTGGGGGCGGCGACGACCACCTGCTCGGCGATCTCCACCAGCCAGTGCCGGTACGCCCCGGCCTCGCCCTCGTCCACCTTGGCGGCGAGCAGTGCGGACGCCTGGCCGGCCCGGGCCAGCACGTCGTCGATCAGGCCCTGCGGGTCGGCCGGCTCGATGACCGGCAGTTCCTCGCCCGCCTCCGGGTCGCCCACCCGGGACACGATCTCCCCGGCGACCGCCGCGACCAGCGGGTTGGCCGACTCGCGGCCGGCGGAGATGGTCTCCAGCCCGGCGGCGTTCTCCGCGCGGGTGCGCCGGCTGCCGTCGTGCTCCGCGGCACTGGCCGCGGTCAGGACCGCCTGCGGCAGGCCGACCAGCAGCCCCCACTCCTCGTCGGAGAACCCGAACCCGGTGTACGCCGGCTGTTCGATCACGACTGAGCCCCTCTCGTTTCGTTGCGTCTGCGCCCCCGGTGCCCGGTCAGGCTAGTCGAGCGTCAGCAGGCCCTGTTCGGACACCACGGGCACGGAGAGCGTCTTGTAGCCGACCTCGTCGAAGAGCACCGTCATCCGGTCCTCCTCGTAGTTGAGCACCAGCCCTGGCCCCCACTCGGGGTGACGGACCTGGCTGTGCACCGGGAACGGGCCGACCGCGCCGTCGTCGGCGGTGCTGGTGCCGGCGTGGCAGTTGTCGCAGTGCCCGCAGACCTCGGACATCTGCTCGCCGAAGTACGCCAGCAGCGTCTGGCCGCGGCAGGCGGTGGTCTCGGCGAAGGCGCGCATCATGTCGGTGCGGGACCGGGTCACGGTCTGCTGCCGTTCCGCCTCGGCCAGGGCCGCCGCCGCGGCGTCCACCGGCGTGGGGGAGTAGCGCGGCGCGCCGATCTTCTGCCGGGCCCGTGGCTCGGCGGCCCCGATCTGCTCCAGCAGGGACAGGTACTGGCCGAGCTTGCGCGGACCCAGGCCGGTCACCTCGCGCAGCTCCTTCTTGGTCCGCGCCTGCTTGCGCAGCAGGGCGGCCAGGTCGCGCAGCTCGGTGGCGTCGGGCAGGCCCCCGCTGAAGTAGCGCTGCAGCCCGACGTCCTCCGCCCGCCAGAGCAGCAGCACCCGGGCGGGCGCGCCGTCACGGCCGGCGCGGCCGATCTCCTGGAAGTAGCTGTCCGGGGAGTCGGGCAGCGCCATGTGCACCACCCAGGCGATGTTCGGCTTGTCGATGCCCATGCCGAACGCCGAGGTGGCCACCATGATCGGTACTTGGTCGGCGAGGAACGCCTCGTGCAGGTCGTGCCGGGCGCCGGTGGGCATACCGCCGTGGTAGAACTGCGCCCGGAACCCCGCGTCGGTCAGCCGCTGCGCCAGGTCCTCGGCGGCCCGCCGGGTCGGCACGTAGATGATGCCGGGGCGCTGGTCGTCGCGGAGCAGCGCCAGCAGCCGCCGCCACCGGTAGTCGTCGGTGGGGCAGTGCGCCACCTCAAGGAAGATGTTGGGCCGGTCCAGCCCGGAGACCACCACCTCCGGCTCGTGCAGCCGCAGCCGGGCGATGATGTCGTCGCGGACCGGGGGCGAGGCGGTGGCGGTCAGGGCGACCACCGGCGGCCGGCCGATGCCCTCGATCAGGTGGCCCAGCGCCAGGTAGTCCGGGCGGAAGTCGTGACCCCACGCCGAGATGCAGTGCGCCTCGTCGATCGCCACCAGCGCCGGCTTGAGGGATCTGACCTCGGCCAGCCGGTCGGGGTTGCTGAGCTGTTCCGGGGTGATGAAGAGGAACTCGGCCCGGCCGTCGCGGATCTCCTCGATCGCCTCGGCCTGCTGGGCGGAGGACTCGTCGGAGCTGATCCGCACCGCCCGCAGCTCGGGGCGCTGCCGTTCGTTCAGCGCGGCGATCTGGTCCTGCTGCAACGCCAGCAGTGGGGAGATCACCACCGTCGGACCGGGGATCAGGCTGGCCGGGATCTGGTAGATCGCCGACTTGCCGGCGCCGGTGGGCAGGACCACCAGCGCGTCGCGTCGCTTCATCACCGCGCGCATCGCGGCGAGCTGGTTGGGCCGCAGCGCGGTCCAGCCGAAGAGGCTCCGCGCCGCGCGGCGCAACGTCGTCGAATGCATGGACAGCTTCATCGAGGGCCGGAGGTACCCGAGCCGATCACCGGCGAAACCGGCGCAGGCGCGCGGAGCGCCGTCGGAGTGGCTCAGGTCATCGCGTACGAGGCGACCGCGCGTGTCCGGGCCGGCTCACCGCCGGCCCGGGCGCCGCGGGTCAGCGCAGGCGGGGCAGCACCTCGCGCTGGTAGAGGTCGAACAGGCCCTGCGCGTGCGGGCCGGTGTTGGCCACGTAGACCTCGTCGAAGCCGGCCTTGGCGTACCGGTCGATCATCTCCAGGTGCGCGTCGGCGCTGTTGCCGCAGACGAACGACTCCTTCATCATCTCCGGCTTGACCAGCTGGGCGGCCTGCTCGAAGTGGCGCGGGGAGGGGAGCACCTGGGACAGCTCGCCCGGCAGGCCGGCGTTCGGCCACTTCCCGTACGCGATCCGCATCCCCTCGTCCTCGCTGTCGGCGTACGCCGCCTTGAAGCCGGCCTGGCACGGCTTGTCGCCGCCGCCGCTCTCCCGGAACCGGCGGACCATGTCGGCGTCGGGCATGACGCTGACGTAGCCGTCGCCGATCCGGGCGGCCAGGTCGATGGCCTTGGGGCCGAAGCCGGACACGTAGACCGGTGGGGGCGCGTCGGGCAGGGTGTAGATCCGGGCGTGCTCGACGGTGTAGTGCTTGCCGTGGTGGTTGACGAATCCGCCCTGCCACAGCTCGCGCATCACCTCGACCGCCTCCTCCAGCATCTCCAGCCGGACGTCGGTCTGCGGCCAGGCGTCGCCGAGGATGTGCTCGTTGAGCGCCTCGCCGGAGCCGACGCCGAGCACGAAGCGCCCGGAGTGCAGGACGGCGCTGGTGGCCGCGGCCTGGGCGAGCACCGCCGGGTGGATGCGGACGGTCGGGCAGGTCACCGCGGTGGTGACGGGCAGGGAGCAGACCTGGCTGAGCGCGCCGATGGTCGACCAGACGAAGGGGCTCTGCCCCTGCGCGTCCACCCACGGGTGGTAGTGGTCCGAGATCCACAGCGCCTCGAACCCGGCCCGTTCGGCGCCGCGCGCCTGCTCCAGCAGCTCTGCCGGGGTGAACTCCTCACTGGACAGGAAGTAACCGATCTTCATCTTTCCCCCTCGCCGTCGCCCGGCACCGGTCGCGCCGGGCTGACCACGGGGTGCCCTACCCCGGACTCGGGGGATCAGTCAGCGGCGGCGGAACATCGCCCGGATGGCGGCGAGCAGCAGCAGGCCGCCGACCACCACGCCGAGCAGGCGCACGCCGGGGACGTCGGCCGGCGAGGTGGCGTCGGCGAGTGGCAGCAGGTCCATTCCCGCACTGTCGCACGCCGCCCGGGGAGACGCCAGACGGTAACAGTAAGGTTTATTGACTATTTCGTTGCCCGGTGTGACCATGGCAGCACCGCGACGGCGACCGGCCGTCGGACATCCACACGGGGGTACGGGGGCCGCATGAGCGAGCGCAACCTGGCGGGCCTGGCGGCCGCCGTCCTGCAGCCCGGTTTCGTCGGCACCACCCCGCCCGAGTGGGTCTGCCGGTGGCTCGGCGAGGGGCTCGGCGCGGTGGTCCTCTTCGCCCGCAACGTCGTCGACCCCGGCCAGCTCGCCGCGCTCACCGCGACCCTGCGCGCCGAACGCCCGGACGTCCTGGTGGCCATCGACGAGGAGGCCGGCGACGTCACCCGGATCGAGTCGGCGCTGGGCAGCTCGCGGCCGGGCAACTTCGCCCTCGGCGCCGTCGACGACCCGGCGCTGACCGAGGAGGTCGCCCGGGATCTCGGCGTCGACCTCGCCCGGCTCGGCGTCACCCTCAACTACGCCCCGGACGCCGACGTCAACAACAACCCGGCCAACCCGGTGATCGGGGTGCGGTCCTTCGGCGCCGACCCGCAGCTGGTCGCCCGGCACACCGCCGCCTGGGTACGCGGTCTGCAGTCCGCCGGCGTGGCCGCCTGCGCCAAGCACTTCCCCGGCCACGGCGACACCCAGGTCGACTCGCACCACGACCTGCCCCGCATCGGTGCCGACCGGGCCCGCCTCGACGCCGGCGAGCTGGTCCCCTTCCGCGCCGCCGTGGCGGCCGGAGTGCAGGCCGTGATGACCGGACACCTGCTCGTGCCCGCCCTCGACGAGGAACTGCCGGCCACCCTCAGTCCCCGCATCCTCGGCGACCTGCTCCGCGACGAGCTCGGCTTCTCCGGGGTGGTGGTCACCGACGCGGTGGAGATGCGGGCGGTCACCGACCGGTACGGCTTCACCGGCGCGGCCGTGCGCGCCCTCGCCGCCGGGGCCGACGCGATCTGCGTCGGCGGCGAGCGGGCCGACGAGGACGCCGCCCGGCACCTGCGCGACGCGATCGTCGCCGCCGTCGTCGCCGGCGAGCTGCCCGAGGAGCGGCTCGCCGAGGCGGCCAAGCGGGTCGGTCAGCTCGCCGCCTGGACGGTGGCCGCCCGCGCCGACCGTCCGTCGGCGGCCGGGTCGCCGGCCGACGGGTCGGCGGTCGGCCTGGCCGCCGCGCGCCGGGCGCTGCGGGTCAGCGGTGCCGCCACCGCACTGCCGCTGGTCGCCCCCGCCCACGTGGTGGAGTTCTCCCCGCCGCGCAACATCGCCATCGGTCCGGAGACCCCGTGGGGCATCGCCGCCCCGCTCGCCGCGCTGCGCCCCGGCACCACCAGCGCCCGGTTCGCCGAGGCCGAGGTGCCGGCGGAGCCGACGGCCGGGGCCGGAGGCCGGCCGGTCGTCCTGGTCGTCCGCGACCTGCACCGCCACGACTGGATGCGCGACGCCGTCGAGCGGGCCCTGACCGCCCGGCCGGACGCGGTCGTGGTGGAGCTGGGCGTGCCCGAGCTGGTCGTCGGCCGGGTGCACGTGGCCACCCACGGCGCCACCCGGGCCGGCGCGCGGGCCGCCGCGGAACTGCTCGCCGGCCCGCGCTGAACCGCACCCTGGGGGACCGGACGTCCGGTACGCGGACACCCGGCCCGCCGCCCGCCGGCGTCGGCCGGTGCGACGCCGGCTGAAAGATCAGGCCGGCTGGAAGATCAGGTCGGCGTACTCGGGGTGCCGCTCGATGTAGGCCCGCATGAACGGGCACTGCGGCACCAGCCGGCCGCCCTGCTCGCGTACCTGCTCCAGGGTCGCCCGGACCAGCGCGGCGCCGACCCCCATGTCCTGGAACTCCGGGCGCACCTCGGTGTGGGTGAAGACCCGCACCTCGCCGCGCGGCAGGTACGCCGTGAAGCCGGCCAGCGCGTCGTCGACCAGGATCTCGAAGCGGCGCTTGGCGGGGTTCTCCTCGACCAGGATGCTCACCGGCCCATTGTCTCCCGCCGTCCGGCCAGCGTGACCAGTTCGGTGAGCAACCGGTCCACCTCGTCGGCCGTGTTGTAGTGGTAGACGCTGGCCCGCACCGCCCCGCCGGTCTCCCGCAGCCCCATCGCCTGGAAGTACTCGTAGGCGTAGTAGTCGCCGGAGGAGAGGCAGAGCCCCGCCTCGCCCAGCGCCGCCGCCAGCCCGGCCGGCGACCAGCCGGCGAGCCGGAAGGACACCGTCGGGCAGCGCCGGGCGGCGGCCCCGTACACGGTCACCGCACCGTTGTCGGCCAGCCCGGCGAGCAGCCGGTCGAAGAGCCCCTCCTCGTACGCCTGGGCGGCGGCCAGCCCGGCCCGGACCCGCTCCCGCCGGTCGCCGGTCGCGGTCGGGTCCAGCCCGGCCAGATGGTCGACCGCGGCGGCCACCCCGGCCAGCAGCGGGAAGCTCGGCGTGCCGGCCTCGAACCGGTCCGGCACCGCGTCGGAGGAGGGCACCAGCTTGGCCGGGCGCAGCGACTCCCAGCGCGCCGGGTCGGCCACCATCGCGGCCAGGTGCGGGCCGGACCACTTGTAGGCGCTGGTGACCAGGAAGTCCGCGCCGGTGGAGGCCAGGTCGGTGGGGCCGTGCGGCACCGAGTGCACCCCGTCGACGCAGACCAGCGCCCCGGCGGCGTGCGCGGTCTTGGCGATCGCCGCCACGTCCGGCACCGTGCCGACGGCGTTGCTGCCGGCGGTCACCGCGATCAGCCGGGTCCGCTCGCCGACCAGGTCGGCGTACTGGCCGGCGGGCAGCTCACCGGTGGCCGGGTCGAACTCCGCCCAGCGCACCGTCGCGCCGGCCGCCCGGGCCGCCTGCACCCACGGCCGCACGTTCGCGTCGTGGTCGAGCCGGGAGACCACCACCTCGTCGCCCGGGCGCCAGGTCTCGCCGAGGGTCCGGGCCAGCGTGTACGTCAGCGCGGTCGCGCTCGGCCCGAGCACCACCCCGCGGGGCGTCGCGCCGAGCAGGTCGGCCACCGCGGCGCGGGCCGCGTCGACCAGCTCCAGCGCGCGCCGGCCGGGCGTGAAGGCGGGGGTGCGGTTGCCGAGGGCGGTGCCCATCGCCGAGCTGACCGCGTCGATCACCGACTGCGGGGTCTGGGTGCCGCCGGCACCGTCGAAGTGGGCGAAACCCTCGGTCAGGGCGGGGTAGGCGGCCCGGGTCCGGGCGATGTCGAACGGCATGACCGGACCCTAACGCGGCCCGCCGCCGGGTCCGATGATCACTGTGCGGTGGCGGTCTCGCCGCCGTCTCGTACCCTTGGTCGCGTGACGACGCGACCCGGTACCTCCCCGCTGACCCCCACCCGCCGTGTCGCCGGTCTGCTGGCCGGCCTGGCGCTCGGCGTGGCCGTGCTGGCCGGATGCAGCTCCGAGGGCGCCCAGACCGACTGCGGCCTGGACGCCTGCACGGTCGTCTTCGACCGCGGCGTCGACGCGCGGGCCACCATCCTCGGCGTCGAGGCCAAGCTGATCGGCGCCCAGGGCGACCAGGTCACCGTCGAGGTCGCCGGCGAGCAGCTCTCCCTCACCGTCGGCCAGCAGGCCACCGAGGTGGGCGGCTTCGCGGTCACCCTGGACAGCGTCACCGACCAGCAGGTCACGATCCGCGTGGCGCGCAACAGCAGCAGCTGAGGGCCGGGTGCGTGGCGCCACGTTTGACGATCTCGGCATTCGGAGACTGTGGCGCCATGTCTCTCACCCGGAACGCCGAAGCCACCGCCGCCCGTACCGCGGACAGTCGCTGGCTGGAACTCCTCGCCCGGGCCGGCTTCATCGGCTACGGGGTCGTGCACCTGCTGTTCGCCTGGCTGGCCCTGCAGATCGCCTTCGGCAAGCCCGGTGAGAACGGCGACCAGTCCGGCGCGCTGCGCACCATCGCCGCCCAGCCGCTGGGCAAGACGCTGGTCGTCCTGATCGCGGTCGGCCTGCTGGCGATGGCCATCTGGCAGGGCCTGGAAGCGGCCGTCGGGCACCGCGTCGAGCGGGGCAAGGAGCGCGTCTGGGAACGGCTCGCCTCCGCCGGCCGGACGATCGTCTACCTCTACTTCGCCTGGACCGCCTTCAAGGTGTTCAAGGACGCCGGCTCCAACAGCGCCGACCAGCAGGAGGCGCTCACCGGCAAGCTGATGACCTCCGGCAGTGGCCGCCTGGTGGTCGGCCTGGCCGGTCTGGTGCTCGCCGTCATCGGTGTCGGCCTGGTGATCTACGGCGTGGTCAAGCGCTTCGAGAAGCACCTCAAGACCGGCGAGATGAGCCCGAAGACCCGTACCCTGGCCCGCCGGCTCGGTGTCGCCGGCTACGTCGCCAAGGGCATCGCGTACACCATCGCCGGCCTGCTCATCGTGGTCGCCGCGGTGAAGTACGACCCGGAGAAGGCCCGCGGCCTGGACGCCGCGCTGCGCACCCTGCGCGAGCAGTCCTACGGCCAGGTCCTGCTGGTGCTGGTCGCCCTCGGCATCGCCGCCTTCGGCACGTTCTGCTTCCTGCAGTCCCGGTACCGCAAGGTCTGAGTTGGTCGATTCCGGAAACGCCGGGCACCATAGGGCTTTTGCCCGAAGCCCGGCCGGAGGGAGAGAGCCTGTGCAGGATTACCTGGAGACGATAGCCGCCGCGGCCACCGCGGCGGCGATCGCCGTGTTGCTCGTCGAGGTGGTGCATCGCATGATCCGCCGGTTCGGCCGGCGTTCGCTGCTGATGACCGAGCTCACCGAGCACGCGCACCGCCCGTTCCAGGTGGCCGGCACCGTACTCGCGGTCCAGTTCGCGGTCCGGTTCACCACCGGGTACGCCGTCGGCGCACCCTGGCGGCAGGTGGTGCTGCACACCCTGGTGCTGGCCGTGGTGGCCGCGGTGGCCTGGCTGGTCGCCTCGCTGCTGGTCGTGATCGAGGACACCGCCCTGGCCCGGTTCCGGGTGGACGTGCCGAACAACCGCCACGCCCGCCGGGTACGCACCCAGGTGGTGCTGCTGCGCCGGCTGACCATCGCGGTGATCGTGGTGCTGGCCGTCGGCGTGATGCTGATGACCTTCCCCGCCGTGCGCGGCATCGGCGCCGGTGTGCTGACCTCCGCCGGTGTGGTCGGTGTGGTCGCCGCACTGGCCGCCCAGAGCCTGCTCGGCAACGTCATCGCCGGCCTCCAGCTCGCCTTCAGCGACGCGGTACGCCTCGACGACGTGGTCGTGGTCGAGGGGGAGTGGGGCCGGATCGAGGAGCTGACCCTCAGCTACGTGGTGGTGCAGATCTGGGACGACCGGCGGCTGATCCTGCCCACCTCGTACTTCACCAGCAAGCCGTTCCAGAACTGGACCCGCACCGAGGCGGCCGTGCTCGGCACGGCGGAGTTCGAGGTGGACTGGGCGGTCCCGGTGCAGGCGATGCGCGAGGAGCTGCGCCGCCTGGTGGAGAGCACCGAGCTGTGGGACGGCCGGGTCTGCGTGCTGCAGGTGACCGACGCGACCGGCGGCAGCATCACCGTCCGGGCGCTGGTCAGCGCCGCCGACGCGGGCAGCCTCTGGGACCTGCGCTGCCTGGTCCGGGAGCACCTGGTCGGCTGGATCCGGGAGCACCGGCCGACCGCGCTGCCGCGCCAGCGCACCGAGATCGGCGACGCGTCCGGCGCCCTGGCCTGGCAGTGGGTGCAGCCCCGCCGGCCGGTGCGCCGGCGCCAGGAGCCCGAGGTGCCCGACGACGCCCGGGTCTTCGGCGGCAGCGACGACGGCGCCGCCCGCAGCGAGGCCTTCGTCGGCCCCGACGAGCGCGAGGCCTTCGTCGGCCCCGAGGAGCACGCCGACGCCCGCCGCTGAGCCGGCCCCACCCGCACCCGCCGACCCGCCCGCGCGCGTCGGCGGGTGCTTCGTGGTACCGGCTTCCGCGTTTCGCCGGACGCTGCGGCCCCTCCTGCGGTCAGATGTGGTTGGTCACTGCGCGCAGGATTGACGGGCGGCGACTCCGGGCATACAGCGCGGTGATGATGAAAGGAGGACAGCATGGCTGACGTCGCTAACCACCAGACGTCCCGGACCGGGAGCGAGCCGTCCACCGCCGAACTGGTGCAGCGGGCCACGGAGCAGGTCTCCCGCCTCGTGCGGGACGAACTGGCGCTGGCCCGGGCGGAGTTGACCCAGAAGGGCAAGCACGCCGGGATCGGAATCGGTCTCTTCGGCGGGGGTGGTGCGCTGGCTTTCTACGGGCTGGGCGCGCTGATCGCCGCCGGGGTGCTGCTGCTGGACCTGGTCATGCCCGCGTGGCTGGCCGCCCTGATCGTGGCGGTGGTGCTCTTCCTGGTCGCCGGGGTGCTCGCCCTGGTGGGCAAGAAGCAGGTCAGCCAGGCGGTCCCGCCGGTGCCGGCGTCGACGGTGCAGAGCGTCCGGGCGGACGTGGACGTCGTCACCGCCGCGGTGAAGGACAGGGGACGGGCATGACGGGCAACGGGACCGGCGACGCCGAGGCGCTGCGCGCCGAGATCCGGCGTACCCGGGTGGAGCTGGGCGAGACGATGGAGCTGTTGGCCGCCAAGGCCGACGTGAAGGCCCGGCTGCGGGAGTCCGCCGGTCAGGCGAAGGAGCGGATGCGCGCGCAGGCCGCGCAGACCGTCGCCCGGGTGCGCGGGCAGGCGGCGCAGAAGGCCGACGTGGCGCGGGCCCAGGCGCACGAGAAGGGTGCGACGGTCCGGAGCAACCCGGTGCCGTGGGCGACGGTCGCGGCCGGCGCCATGGCGGCGGTGGTGGTGCTGCTGATCGTCCGAGGGAGGCGCAGGTGAGCAAGGGCATCGGTAGGGCCGCGTACAAGCCCGTCGGGGTGCTCCTCGGGCTGGCCGCCGGTACGGTCGCCGGGGCGATCTTCCGGCAGGTCTGGACGATGACGGCCGGCGACGGCGAGGCGCCCAGCGCGACCGACGAGGACCGCGGCTGGGGCGAGGTCCTGGCCGCGGCGGCGTTGCAGGGCGCCATCTTCGCGGTGGTCCGGGCGGCGGTGGATCGCGGCGGCGCAGTCGGCGTACGACGGCTGACCGGCCGCTGGCCGGACTGAATCCGAGCGGGTCGAAGGCCCCCCACCGCATCGACGGGTGGGGGGCCTTTCGCACGGCCCCGGGCACCCGCCCAGCGATCTTCGGCATCCGTCAGGTCACATGTCGGAGAATTTCGGTCCGGTAGTCTGTGCAGAGTTTTTGCGTACGTGGTTTGCTGATCCCCGCTGTTGCGAGATGGCGTGGGTTGAGAGAAGTCTCCTTCGTGGGGGCCGCCTCAGGCACCGCTGCTCGAAAACGGCCAATCGGCCGCACGGCGTGCTCGGCCGCCAGTTTTAGAAGGAGATACACATGGCGCAGGGAACCGTGAAGTGGTTCAACGCTGACAAGGGCTTCGGCTTCATCACCGTCGACGGCGGGGGTGCTGACGTGTTCGTCCACTTCTCGGCCATCCAGACCAGCGGCTACCGCACGCTGGAGGAGAACCAGCGGGTGGAGTTCGAGATCGCCCAGGGTCAGAAGGGTCCGCAGGCCGAGCAGGTCCGCCCCATCTGAGCAGTGCCGGTCGGCAGCCGCCGGCCCGGGTGATCCGGCCCCCCGGATCGACGAGAAGCCCCGTGTCCTCCAGGGACGCGGGGCTTTCCGCGTCTGCGGGCCCGGTGTCGCGCGTCTGCGCATCCGGTGCCGGCCACGGTCGCCGCCGGCCGGTGGCCGGCCGGGCCGGTCAGGTGCGGCGGGCCGTCAGGTGCGGCGGCGGGCCTTCAGGCCGCGCCAGAGCACCACGAGTCCGATCAGGATCAGCACCGGCCCGATGACCGCCCAGATCCGCTGGTCGGTCATCACGCTCCCGCCGACGTACCCGAGCCCCTGCACCGTCCACACCGCTCCGACCACCACGGCCAGCAGCCCGAGGGTGAGCGTGAGCCAACCCCTCATCGGTCCCTCCTCACCTGCGCCGGACGTCCCGGCCTCCGGCCGGCGTGCGGCCCCTGCGGGCGGTGCGCGTGCGCCGCGCCGACGCGGCTCACCACCGGCCGTGCACCCGGGGGCGCACCAACTCGTCGTAGACCGCCCGGACGGTGTCCCGCTCGGCGGCGCTCAGCGGCGGCAGGCCGGCCGCGGCGGCGTTGGCCCGCGCCTGGGCGGCGTCGCGCGCGCCGGGGATGACCACCGTGACGCCGGGCTGGTCGATGATCCAGCGCAGCGCGAACTGGGCCATCGTGCGCCCGGTGCCGACCAGCGGGGCGAGCCGCCGCACGACCGCCAGGCCCAGGTCGTAGTCGACGCCGGAGAAGGTCTCGCCGACGTCGAAGCTCTCCCCGCGCCGGTTGTAGGTGCGGTGGTCGTCGGCGGGGAAGGTGGTGTGCTCGTCGTACCGGCCGGAGAGCAGGCCGCTGGCCAGCGGCACCCGGGCGATGACGCCCACCCCGGCCGCGGCGGCGGCCGGCAGCACCCGCTCCAGGGGCTTGAGCCGGACCGCGTTGAGGATGATCTGCACGCTGGCCACCCCGGGCCGGGCGATGGCGGTCAGCGCCTGCTCGGTGGTCTCCACGCTGACGCCGTACCCGGCGACGCGCTCCTCCGCGACGAGCGTGTCGAGGGCGTCGAAGACCCGGTCGTCGGCGAAGACGGCCGTGGGCGGGCAGTGCAGCTGGACCAGGTCCAGGGTGTCGGTGCCGAGGTTGGCCCGGGACCGGTCGGTCCAGGCCCGGAAGTTGTCCAGGGTGTACGCCTCGGGCGTCTGCTCCACCCGGCGGCCCATCTTGGTGGCCACGGTCAGGCCGTGCCCGGGCCGCTGATGCAGGAACCGCCCGATCAGCTGCTCGCTGCGCCCGTCGCCGTAGACGTCGGCGGTGTCCAGGAAGGTGACCCCGGAGTCCACGGCGGCGGCAAGGACGGCCTGGGCGTCGCTCTCGCTGACCTCGCCCCAGTCCGCGCCGAGCTGCCAGGCACCGAGGCCGACCACACCCACTCGCCGGCCGAGCCGGTCGAAGCTGCGCTGTTCCATTGGGTCGAGCCTAGTGAGCGCCTTGCCGGGCCGCAGCGGGGGCCGTAGGGTCATAGCAAGACGTACGTACGGTTTGGAGGCTGTGATGTGGGACCCGACGACCTACCTGCGCTACGGCGACGAGCGGTCCCGCCCGTTCCACGACCTCGTCGCCCGCGTCCCGGCCGACCGGCCGCGAGCCGTGGTCGACCTCGGCTGCGGGCCGGGCACCCTGACCGCCACCCTCGCCGCCCGCTGGCCGGCCGCCGAGGTCCACGGCGTCGACTCGTCGCCGGAGATGATCGACCGGGCCGCCGCCCTGGCCGCCCCGGTCGCGTTCACCGTGGGTGACGTCCGGGACTGGCGGCCCGCGCCCGACGTCGACGTGGTGGTCTGCAACGCCGTGCTCCAGTGGGTTCCCGAGCACCGGGAACTGCTCGCCCGCTGGGCGCGCGAGCTGCCCGCCGGCGCCTGGCTGGCGTTCCAGGTGCCCGGCAACTTCGACGCCCCCTCGCACCGGGCGCTGCGCGAGGTGGCCCGCCGCGACCGCTGGGCGGCCACGCTGGCGCCGCTGCTGCGCGACACCCCGGTCGACGACGCCGTCGACTACGCCGCCGCGCTGGCCGCCGCCGGCTGCGCGGTCGACGCCTGGGAGACTGTCTACGTGCACCTGCTGCCGGCCGGCACCGCCGACCACCCGGTGCTGGCCTGGATGGAGGGGACCGCGCTGCGCCCGGTCCGGGCCGCGCTGGACGCCGCCGAATGGGCGGACTTCCGGGCCGAGCTGGGGGTACGCCTCGGCGAGGCGTACCCAGTACGGCAGGGTCAGGTGTACTTCCCGTTCCGCCGGATCTTCACCGTCGCCCGTACCGGCGCCCGTGCAGAGGAGAACCTGTGACCGACCTGCCCACCTTCATCGCCGGACTGCCCAAGGTGGAGCTGCACGTGCACCACGTCGGCTCCGCCTCACCCCGGATCGTCGCCGAGCTGGCCGCCCGCCACGAGGGACGCAGCCCGGTCCCGGCCGACCCGGCCGCCCTCGCCGACTACTTCGCGTTCCGCGACTTCGCCCACTTCATCGAGGTCTACCTCAGCGTGGTCGACCTGATCCGGGACCCGGAGGACGTCTGGATCCTCACCCACGAGGTCGCCCGCGAGCTGGCCCGCCAGCAGGTCCGCTACGCCGAGCTGACCATCACCCCGTACTCGCATGTGCGCCGGGGCATTCCCGCCCCGGCGTTCTGCGAGGCGATCGAGGACGCCCGCAAGCGGGCCGAGGCCGACTTCGGCATCGCCCTGCGCTGGTGCTTCGACATCCCGGGCGAGGCCGGGTTGCCGGCGGCCGAGGAGACCCTGCGGATCGCGCTGGAGCAGCGGCCGGACGGGCTGATCAGCTTCGGCCTCGGCGGCCCGGAGATCGGGGTGCCCCGGCCGCAGTTCAAGCCGTACTTCGACCAGGCCCGGGCGGCCGGGCTGCGCTCGGTGCCGCACGCGGGGGAGACCACCGGCCCGCAGACGGTCTGGGACGCCCTGCGGGAGCTGGGCGCGGAGCGGATCGGGCACGGCATCTCCGCCGCGCAGGACCCGGAACTGCTGGCGTACCTGGCCGAGCACCGGATCGCGCTGGAGGTCTGCCCGACCTCCAACGTCCGTACCCGGGCCGTGGCGCACCTGGACGAGCACCCGCTGCGGCGGCTGGTCGACGCCGGCGTGCTGGTCACCATCAACTCCGACGACCCGCCGATGTTCGGCACCACCCTCGACGACGAGTACGCGGTCGCCGCCCGGCTGCTCGACCTCGACGCCGACGGGGTGGCCGCGCTGGCCCGGGACGCGGTGACCGCCTCGTTCCTCGAACCGGGCGAGAAGTCCCGGATCAGCGCCGAGATCGACGCCTGGGCGGCCACCGGGACCCGCTGACCGGCCGGGCCACGCCGCCGCGGTCCGGGCCACGCCGCCCGGCCCGCCGTCAGGCGAGCACCGGGTCCTGCCAGAGTGCCAGCGTGAGGGCTATGCCCACGCCGATCACCACGGCCCAGCGCAGCAGCCGGGTCACCAACGGGTTCATCGGGGCACCTCACGACTGCCGGGCCGGTGAGAGGTGGGGCGCGCGACGGGGGTGGGTGTGGGGGGACCGTGCCCCCGCCGCGCGCTCGGGCTCCACCGGCCGGCAGTTGTCAGGGGCGACAAGACCGGTGGAGCTGATGGGTTCCCCCCGATCCTGGCAGCGCGCGGCCGGCCTGCCGACGGCGTTAATCCGGATCTAAGGAAGACTTGCACCACCGCACAAACACCGCCGTCGGCCCGTGCCGCGCGGGCGTCGCCGGCCGCCCGGCCGGCCGGTTCAGTCGTCGGCCGGCCGCTGCCGGGGCCACCGGCGCCCGCCGGTCTTCTGCTCCCGCGCCTCCCGGGCCATCCGGCCGACCAGCCCGAAGCGGTTGACCTGCCGGGGCGTCGCCTCGGGGTCGGCCAGCAGCATCACCACGCTCGCCCCGCCCAGCCGGGCCCGGTCGATGCTCACCGAACCGTTGGCCTGCAGCGCCACCCGCTTGGCGATGTCCAGCCCCAGCCCGGTCGAGCCCTGGTCGCTGGCGCCCCGGCGCAGCGCCCGGTCCGGGTTGGCGATCCCCGGGCCGGCGTCGTCGATCCGGATCGCCACGTAGCCGTCCCGGCGGGAGACCGCCACCTCGAACGCCGTCCCCTGCGGGGTGTAGCGGAACACGTTGCCGATCACCGCGTCCAGCGCGGCGGCCAGTTCGGCGCGGGGCACCCGCGCGGGGATGCGCAGCTGGGCGCCGCTGACCCGGTGCGGCCGGTTCTGGTCGCCGGCCAGTGCCGCCCAGAAGACCATCCGGTCCCGGACCACCTCGCTGACGTCGCACTCCGCCGGCCCGGCCTCGTGGGCCACCGCCTTGCGGGTGGTCTTGATCAGCACGTCGATCTCGCCCTCGAGGGTGACGATCGCCTGCCGGATGCGCCGGATCGTGCGCCGCCGGTCCAGCTCCGCCGGGGTGAACGAGCCGACGCTGGTGTCGTCGGAGTCGAGCCCCTCGGCGTCGAGCCGGAGCACCGTCAGCGGGGTGCGCAACCGGTGCGACAGGTCCGCCACCAGCTCCCGCTCGTCGGTGCGGGAGGCGACCAGCCGGTCGGCCATCCGGTTGAACGCGTACCCGGCCTCGGCCAGCTCCCGTGGGCCGCTCGGCTCGACCCGTACGCCCAGGTCGCCGTCGCCGACGGCCAGGGCCGCCTTGACCAGCCCCCGGGTGGAGTCGACCGCCCGGGCCGCCACCCGGTCCACCACGATGACGGCGGCCCCGATCAGGGCCAGGGCGACGGCGCCCAGCAGCAGCCAGGTGCCGCCGGAGCCCTCGTCGAGGTCGGCTTCGGGAACGAAGACCTCCACCACGGCGACCCGGTCGTCGAGCACCACCGGGTCCAGCCTCAGCACCCCACCGGCGACGTCGGTGGTCACCGACCGCTTCTGGGCGCGGGCGCGCTGCAGGTCCGCCTCGGTGGCCCGGCCGGCCTTCTCGTCCCCGCCGAGCCCGTGCACCACCGGGCGGGTCTCCGGGTCGTCGCCGCCGGCCTCCACCGCCCGCCGCACCGCGGCCGGCTCGGTGCTGACCGCGAGCGCCCCGGTGACCAGCGCGCTGCGGCGCGCCGCGTCGGCCAGCGCCTCCTCGCGGACGTCGTCGCGCAGGCTCAGCCCGAGCGGGACCAGGAACGCCAGCGCGACCAGCGCGCACATGCCGGCCGTGAGATAGGCCAGCGCCAGCCTCAGTCCGGGGCCACCAGCCGGAAGCCCACCCCCCGCACGGTGCGCAGGTAACGGGGCTTCGCCGCGGACTCGCCCATCTTTCGGCGTAGCCAGTACAGGTGAACGTCGATGGTCTGGTCCTCGCCGACCGACGGCTGCCGCCATACCTCCTCCAAGAGTTCCCGCCGGGACACTACCCGGCCGGGTCGCGCGGCGAGATACGCCAGCAGGTCGAATTCCTTGCGGGTCAGCGCCAGCGGCTCCCCGTCGAGCACCGCGCTGCGCTCGCCCACGTCGACCCGCAGGCCGCCGACCGTGTGCACGGCCGGTTGCACCGTACGGCTGGCCCGGCCGACCCGGCGCAGCACGGTGGTGATCCGGGCGTCCAGGTGCGCGCCGGTGAACGGCTTGACCATGTAGTCGTCCGCGCCGGCCCGCAGCAGCCGGACCACCGACTGCTCGTCGTCGCGCGCGGTGGCGATGATGATCGGTACGTCGGTGATGCCGCGCAGCATCCGCAGCGCGTCCGAGCCGTCCAGGTCGGGCAGGCCGAGGTCGAGCACGACCAGGTCGGGGGTCTCGGCGGCGACCCGGCGCAGCGCGTCCAGCGCGGTGCCGACCGCGTGCACCGCGTGCCCCCGCTCGGTCAGGGAACGCAGCATCGCGCCGCGTACGACGTGGTCGTCTTCGACCAGGAGCACGGTGGCCACGTCAGCACCGTACTGCCCGTGGCAAGTTGATCGCGTTGCGGAGGGCCCGCGTACGGGGCAAGCTGGCACGACGATGACGTTCACCCTGTTTCCCGACACGCGGCTGGCCCTGGCCCGGGACAGTCTCACCGGTCTCTCCGTCGGCGACGCCCTGGGCGGGATGTTCTTCGTGCCGGGGCGGGACGTGGCGCCCTGGCGCGACGGCCTGCCGGCCGGGCCGTGGCCATGGAGCGACGACACCGAGATGGCCTGTTCGGTGGTCGGCTGCCTGGCCGACGTCGGCACGATCGACCGGGACGCACTCGCCGCCGCCTTCGCCGCCCGGTACGACCCGGCCCGCCGCTACGGCGCCGGCGCGGTCGAGTTGCTCGAACTGATCCGGGCCGGCACGCCCTGGCCGGTGGCCGCCGCGTCGGCGTTCGACGGGCAGGGTTCCTGCGGCAACGGCGCGGCGATGCGGGTCGGCCCGCTCGGCGCCTGGTTCGCCGACTCCATCACCCGGGCCGCGGCGCAGGCCCGCGCGTCCGCCGAGGTCACCCACGCTCACCCCGAGGGGGTCGCCGGCGCGGTCGCGGTGGCCGTCGCCGCCGCGCTGGCCGCCCGAGCCCGCCTCGACGGCGACCGCCCGGACCCGGCCCGGCTGCTCGCCGCGGTCGCCGCCGCGCTGGACCCCGCCGCCGAGGTGCACCGCCGGGTACGCCGGGCCGTCGGGCTGCTCGGCCGGGGGCTGCCGGAGGTCGTCGACGCGCTCGGCAACGGCTCCCGGGTCACCGCGCAGGACACGGTGGCGTTCACCCTCTGGGTCGCCGCCACCCATCTCGACGACTACCCGGCGGCGATCCGGGCCTGCGTGGAGGCGGGCGGGGACGTCGACACCACCGCCGCGATCGCCGGCGCGATCGTCGCCGCCCACACCGGGGTCGGTACGCCGGGCGGGGTGCCCGACGGCTGGCTGGCGGCGCGGGAGCCGCTGCCCGACTGGGCGCGCTGAGCTCAGCGCGACCCGACCGGTTCGCTCAGGACGCCGGCGGTCGAGCGCTCACCCTCGGGCTGCTCCTCCGTCGACGGCTCACCCTCCGGCTGGTCGCCCTCGATGTCGTCGGCGGGCTCGGCCCGGTGCCGCCCGCGGCTCACCGCCCAGCCGATCAACGCGCCACCGCCGAGGCCGACCAGCAGGCCGCCGCCGAGCAGCACGTCCGCGTTCGGCCCGCCGCCCCCGGCGGGCTCCGCCTGCCCGGCGGCGTCGCCGGGCGGCGCGGCGGCGTCCGGCCCGCCGTGGCCGTGTCCGGGCGCCGCTCCTGGGGCCGCCGGCTCCAGGGCCAGGGTGGGGGCCGGGTGCGCGCCGCCGGCCGGGTCGGCCCAGCGCACCACCGTCCCGTCGGAGTACGTCTGCACCAGCTCGAAGCTCATCCGGTCGGCCTGCGGCAGCGGGCCCATCGCCAGGGCGAGCCGGGCCGGCCCCGGCTCGGGCTTCCCGGCGGCCCGGGTCCAGACCACCGAGGCGGTCACCGTGGTCACCGAGGGCGCGTGGATGCCGGCGACCGGGGCGTCCAGGTTCCGCGAGGTCATCAGCGGCGCCCAGCCGTCCACCGACAGCGGGTAGACCTCGCCGATCGGCGCGTCCGCGGGGAGCTTCACCTCGATCTTCTCGGTGCGCGCGCCGGGTCGCTCCTCCGGCACCACGAAGGTCATCTCCACCGCGTCGCCCTGGGTCGCCCGGGTCGGCGTGGTGGTCACGTCCGCCGCCAGCGCCGCACCCGGCCAGGCCAGCGCCCCGGCGGTCGCGGCGGCCAGCACGAGACCGGCCCGTCGGCCGCCGTTGCGGGTGATCGCCATCTGTGCCCCCATCCGTCGCCACGCGGCCGGGTCCGGTTTCCGGCCACACCGGGTAGTTCGGATCGCGGGCGGGAAAGGTTCAATCCGCGCCCGCACGATCTGCGGGCGGGCCGGACACTCGGGGCCCATCCTTTCCCGACGACCGGGCGGAAAGGGGCGGCAGATAGCATCGCAGGAGCCGGAACCGGCGCCATCCGTACCGTCTGCAGCTGAGGAGTCACCGTGTCCGCACCCCGTACCCCCGTCGTGGCCGACCCCGTCGTCGTCGCCGCCGGGACGACGGCGCCCGACGCGGTGGCCGCTGCCGGGCTGCCCGTGGCCGGGCCGAAGGCGATCGTGGTGGTCCGCGACCCGCAGGGCGTGCTGCGTGACATGGACTGGAAGCCGGCCGAGGAGACCACGGTCGAGCCGGTCACCCTCGACTCGCCGGACGGGCTCAACGTGCTGCGCCACTCGACGGCGCACGTGCTCGCCCAGGCCGTGCAGGACGTCTTCCCGGAGGCCAAGCTCGGCATCGGCCCGCCCATCGAGAACGGCTTCTACTACGACTTCGCCGTCGACAAGCCGTTCCAGCCGGACGACCTGGCCAAGCTCGAGAAGCGGATGCAGGAGATCATCAAGTCCGGCCAGCGGTTCCGCCGCCGCCGCTTCAACAGCCTGGACGAGGCGAAGGCCGAGCTGGCCGCCGAGCCGTTCAAGCTGGAGCTGATCGACGTCAAGGGGGAGGGGCTGGACTCCTCCGAGGTGATGGAGGTGGGCGGCGGCGAGCTGACCATCTACGACAACCTCGCCGCCAACGAGGAGAAGGTCTGCTGGTCGGACCTCTGCCGTGGGCCGCACCTGCCGCACACCCGGCTGATCGGCGCGTTCAAGCTGATGCGCTCGGCCGCCGCCTACTGGCGCGGCTCGGAGAAGAACCCGCAGCTGCAGCGGGTGTACGGCACCGCGTGGCCGACCCGCGACGAGCTCAAGGCGTACCTGAAGCTGCTGGAGGAGGCCGCCCGGCGCGACCACCGCAAGCTCGGCGCGGACCTCGACCTGTTCAGCTTCCCCGACGAGATCGGCTCCGGCCTGGCGGTCTTCCACCCCAAGGGCGGCATCATCCGCCGGGAGATGGAGGACTACTCCCGCCGCCGGCACGAGGCCGCGGGCTACGAGTTCGTCAACACCCCGCACATCACCAAGGCGCACCTCTTCGAGACCTCCGGGCACCTGCAGTGGTACGCCGACGGCATGTACCCGCCCATGGAGATGGAGGGTGCGAACTACTACCTCAAGCCGATGAACTGCCCGTTCCACAACCTGATCTTCCGGTCGCGTGGGCGGTCGTACCGCGAGCTGCCGCTGCGGCTCTTCGAGTTCGGGTCGGTCTACCGGTTCGAGAAGTCCGGCGTGGTGCACGGCCTGACCCGGGTTCGCGGCATGACCCAGGACGACTCGCACATCTACTGCACCCCGGAGCAGATGGCCGGCGAGCTGAAGTCGCTGCTGGCCTTCGTCCTCGACCTGCTGCGGGACTACGGCCTGGACGACTTCTACCTGGAGCTGTCCACCCGCAACCCGGAGAAGTCGGTCGGCACCGACGAGAACTGGGAGCGGGCCACCGAGGCGCTGCGCTCGGCCGCCGAGGACTCCGGCCTCGACCTGGTGCCCGACCCGGGTGGCGCGGCCTTCTACGGGCCGAAGATCTCGGTGCAGGCCAAGGACGCCATCGGCCGGACCTGGCAGATGTCCACCATCCAGGTGGACTTCAACCTGCCGGAGCGCTTCGGGCTGGAGTACCAGGCGGCCGACGGCACCCGGCAGCGGCCGGTGATGATCCACCGGGCGCTCTTCGGCTCGATCGAGCGCTTCTTCGGCGTGCTCACCGAGCACTACGCGGGCGCGTTCCCGGCCTGGCTGGCCCCGGTGCAGGTGATCGGCATCCCGATCCGCGAGGACCACACCGACTACCTGCACGGCTTCGTCGCGGCGCTGCGCGCCGAGGGCGTCCGGGCCCAGGTGGACGCCGGTGACGACCGGATGCAGAAGAAGATCCGCACCGCCCAGCAGCAGAAGATCCCGTTCATGGTGATCGCCGGCGACGACGACGTGGCCGCGGGCACGGTCTCCTTCCGCTACCGGGACGGCTCCCAGCGCAACGGCGTCCCGATGGCCGAGGCGGTCACCCACGTCCTCGACGTGATCAGCTCCCGCGCCAACTCCGGCCCCTCCGCCCAAGCCTGACCCCCGGGGGGGGGGTCACCCCCCGAGATCCGTGCACTTTCCTCCGACAGCGCGGCTGTTCCTCGCCGGATGGCCACGCTTTCGGAGGAAAGTGCTGGCTGAGGGGCGGGAGGTGGGCGGGGTCACCGTCCGGGTCCTGCGGACGGGTGGGATTCGGGGTGGTGACCGTAGGATCGGCGTGTGACTGGGGCGGCGCGGCACTCTGACGACGGCACGGACATCACCGGCGACACCGGCCTGGCGGACGGGCTGGAGCGGCTCTGGACGCCGCACCGGATGACCTACATCTCCGGCGAGGACCGTCCCGAGGGCGGCTACGAGAAGCCCGCCGGCTGCCCGTTCTGCCTGGCCCCCGGCCTGCCCGAGGGGGAGAGCCTGGTGGTGGCGCGCGGTGTGCACGTCTTCGCGGTGCTCAACCTCTACCCGTACAACCCCGGGCACCTGCTGGTCTGCCCGTACCGCCACGTGGCCGACTACACCGAGCTGGACCCGGCGGAGACGATCGAGCTGGGCGTGTTCACCCAGACCGCGATGCGGGTGGTCCGCACGGTCAGCAACGCGCACGGGTTCAACCTCGGCATGAACCAGGGCGGCGTCGCCGGCGCCGGCATCGCCGCGCACCTGCACCAGCACGTCGTACCGCGCTGGGGTGGCGACGCCAACTTCATGCCGGTGATCGGCCGTACGAAGGTCCTGCCCCAGCTGCTCGCCGACACCCGCGACCTGTTCGCCAAGGCCTGGCCGGCCTGAGCGCGGGTCCGCGCGCGGACCCGGCACCGGCATACGATCTTGCGTATGGCCCTGCTGCACCGCGCCACGCTGCGCCCCACGAAGCTCGAACTGCTCACCGGCTGGCTGCCCGGCCGTAGCTGGTACGACGGACCGGCCGGCGTCGACGTGGCGCGCGTCGCGGGCTACCGGTTCGACGACCCGGCGGGTGCGGTCGGCATCGAGACCCTGCTCGTCCGGGCCGGTGACGGGCCGGTCCACCAGGTCCCGCTCACGTACCGGGACGCACCGCTCGACGGCGGCGACGACTGGCTGATCGGCACCACCGAGCACTCGGTGCTCGGCCGGCGCTGGGTCTACGACGCCTGCGGCGACCCGGTCTACGCCGCCGCGCTGGCCGCCGCGATCCTCGCCGGGACCGGTCAGGCCCAGGAGTACGTCGAGGCCGACGGCGTGCGGGAGCTGCGCCCGCCGACGATGGCCATCGACAGCAGCGGCGCCGACCGTGGCGACCTGCCCCCGGTGGGTACGCCCCGCCGGGTGGTGGACGCTGACCCGGCGCTGATCGTCACCGACACCGTCGAGCTGACCGTCGTCCGCCGTCTCGACCGGGCCGTCCCGCCGGCCGGCGCCGCGCTGACCGGCACCTGGGAGGGGCAGCCGACCCCGGTGCCGCTCGCCTACGCCACCGTGGACTGACCCCGCCGGCCGGTCGGCGCCCCGCCCCACCCGGCCGGCGCCCGGCGTTCCCCAGGCGTTCAGGCGGTTGGCCCCGGCGCGTGTCCGGACGCGGCGAAGGGGTATGCGGTCCGCCGGTATCCGGGTGGGCGCAGGGAGGACAGGTGGATCAATATCCCGCTGTCGAGAACCACGGGTTGATCGGCGACCTGCAGACGGCCGCGCTGGTCACCCGGGACGGCACGATCGACTGGTTCTGTGCGCCCCGGTTCGACTCGCCGAGCATCTTCGGCGGCCTGCTCGACCGGCGGGCGGGTGGCCACTTCCAGGTCTCCCCGCACGGCGTGGACTACGTCAGCAAGCAGCTCTACCTGCCGGGAACCGCGATCCTGATCACCCGGTTCCTGAGCGCCGACGGGGTGGGTGAGGTGGTCGACTTCATGCCCGTGACGGATACCGAGCCCACCGAACGGCACCGCATCGTCCGGATGATCCGGGTGGTGCGGGGCCAGATGCGCTTCCGGATGGACTGCCAGCCGCGCTTCAACTACGGACGCGACGAGCACACCGTCGACTTCAGCTACTCGGGCACCGTCTTCCGCAGCGACCGGGCCACCCTCACGGTCTGCCCCGTCCGGGAGGGCGGCCCGTTGATGAAGGAGCCGGACTTCCGGCCGACCGAGAGCGGGGTCTGCGTCTTCGGCACCCTCCACCAGGGCGACACCGGGGGGATCGTGATCGACACCGCGTCGCCGCACCCGCCCCGCGTCGTGCCGCCCCGGGAGGCGCAGGCGCTCTTCGCGCAGACCAGGGACTTCTGGCGGCGGTGGCTCAGCCGGTCGCACTACACCGGCCGCTGGCGGGAGATGGTCGAACGGTCGGCGATGACGTTGAAGCTCATGACCTACGCACCGACCGGCGCGCTGATCGCCGCCCCCACGGCGGGCCTGCCCGAGCAGGTCGGCGGGGAGCGCAACTGGGACTACCGCTACACCTGGGTCCGCGACGCGTCGTTCTCGGTGCACGCCCTGCTCGGACTCGGCTTCACCGACGAGGCGCGCGGCTACCTGGGCTGGCTCAACGAGCGGATCCGGGAGGCCCAGCAGGAGGACCTGCCGCTGCAGATCATGTACCGCGTCGACGGCTCCCGTGACCTCACCGAGGAGCCGCTGGCGCACCTGGAGGGCTACCGGGCGTCCGCGCCGGTGCGGATCGGCAACGGCGCCGCCCGCCAGTTGCAGCTCGACATCTACGGCGAGGCGCTCAACTGCCTGCACCTCGCCGACTCGTACGGGCTGCAGAGCTCGTACGAGGAGTGGCGCAGCACGGTGCGGGTGGTGGACTGGCTCTGCGAGCACTGGGACCAGGACGAGGACGGCATCTGGGAGACCCGCGGCGGGCCACAGGCGTTCACGTACGGCAGGCTCATGTCGTGGGTGGCGTTCGATCGGGCGATCCGCCTCGCCCAGCGCCACGGCCGGCCGGCGGACACCGCCCGCTGGACGCGCGCCCGGGACGCCGCGTACACGCAGGTCATGGAGCGCGGGTTCGACCAGCGACGGGGCGCCTTCGTCCAGCACCAGCGGACCGACGTCCTGGACGCGGCCCTGCTCAGCATGCCGGCGGTGGGATTCCTCGCGCCGACCGACCCGAGGTGGCAGTCCACCCTGCGGGCGATGGACGAGGAACTCGTGGCCGACAGCCTCGTCTACCGCTACGACCCGGAGGCGTCACCCGACGGCCTGCCCGGCAGCGAGGGCACCTTCACCATGTGCACCTTCTGGTACGTCCAGGCCCTGGCCCAGTCGGGTCGGCTCGACGACGCCCGGCTCACCTTCGAGAAGATGCTCACCTACAGCAGCCACCTCGGTCTCTACTCCGAGGAGATCGCCCCGAACGGGGAGCAGGTCGGCAACTTCCCGCAGGCGTTCAGTCATCTCTCGTTGATCAGCACCGCCACGGTGCTGGACAAGATGCTCGACGCCGACGGCTGCTGAAGCGGCGGCCGGCCCGGTCGGTCACCACCGCTCGCCGGCGCCGTCCCCGCCGCCCGCGCGGATCCGGGCGACCAGCTCCGGCCAGCTCTGCACCCGCTGTACGCCGGCCAGGTGCCCCCGGTGCGCGGCCACCTCGTCCTCCCGAGGCTGCAGCAGGTAGCGGTGCGGCACGGTGTCGAGGTAACCCAGCACCTCCAGCCGGTCGTCGACGAAGTGGGTCAAGCCCAGCCCCGCCGCGATCGGCCCCTTCTCCGGGCGGGTACGGCAGAAGCGCAGCCGCTCCGGGCCGATCCCGGTGCGCGCGTGGAAGTCGTGGTGGGCCAGCCAGTCCCGGGTCCGCCGCTCGGTCGGCTCGGCGCACTTCGACACCACGTACACCTCGTCGAAGAGCGGAACCAGCGCGGCCAGCGCCTCGAACATCCCGTCCACGGGGGGTGTGCGCAGGTAACCGTCGCCGAAGAACGAGGTGTCCTCCGTCCCGTCGCTCAGCTCGATGATCACACCGCCGACGTCCACGCCCAGCCGTCCCATGTGGTCGATCCTGCCACCAGAGGTGACATTCCTGCCCCTCGACCGGGTGGAGGTGGCAGGATGCGGCGATGGCAGTGACGACGCGGAGGTTGGGCCGCAGCGGCATCGAGGTCAGCGCCCTGGGCATGGGGTGCTGGGCGATCGGTGGCCCCTGGGCCGAGGGCGCCCGGCCCCTGGGCTGGGGCAGGGTCGACGACGAGGAATCGGTCCGGGCCGTACGCCGGGCGCTCGACCTCGGCGTGACCCTCTTCGACACCGCCGACACGTACGGGGCCGGGCACGGCGAGCGGGTCCTCGGCCGGGCGCTCGCCGGCCGGCGCGACGAGGCGGTCATCGCCACCAAGTGGGGCTACACCTTCGACGAGCGCACCCGCCAGGCCACCGGCGAGGACGCCTCCCCGGAGTACCTGCGCCGGGCGGTCACCGACTCGCTGCGCCGGCTGGACACCGACCGGATCGACCTCTACCAACTGCACCTGGGCGACCTGCCGCTGCCCCGGGTGGAGGCGCTGCTCGGCACCCTGGAGGAGCTGGTCGCCGACGGCCTGATCCGCTCGTACGGCTGGAGCACCGACCGGGCCGACCGGGCGGCGGCCTTCGCCGAGGCCGCCCCGCACGCCACCGCCGTGCAGCACACCCTCTCCGTGCTCCGGGACACCCCGGCGATGCTGGCCGTCTGCGACAAGCACGACCTGGCCAGCGTCAACCGGGGCCCGCTCGGGATGGGGCTGCTCACCGGCAAGTACACCACCGGCTCCACGCTGCCCCCCGACGACGTACGCGGCGTCGCCCCGACCTGGCTGGAGTGGTTCCGCGGCGGGCGACCGGCGCCGGAGTGGTTGCGCCGGGTCGCCGCGGTACGCGGCGCGCTCACCGCGGACGGGCGCACCCTCAGCCAGGGTGCGCTGGGCTGGCTCTGGGCCCGTAGCCCCCGGACGGTGCCGATCCCCGGCTGCCGGACGGTCGCCCAGGTCGAGGAGAACGCCGCCGTGCTGCGCCTCGGCCCGCTCGCCCCGGACCACTTCGCCGAGGTGGAACGCCAGCTCGCCGCCCTGCGCACCGCCGCCCTCCGCGACGCCGACCGGCACGTCGGCCGGGTCTCGCTGGTGCGGGTCTTCTCCGGCACGCTCCGCCCCGACCAGGTGGTGCACGTCT